>CAXTVB010000038.1:0-14488 GCA_964247555.1 uncultured Sphingomonas sp.
GCGTCGATCCCGATTGGCTCGCCGCGCTGGAGACGGCGATGGCCGAACATGGCGCGGCGATCGCGACCGCGCGGGCGGAGGGTGTCGCGGCGCTCGGCGAACGGCTCGCGACCGAACCGCCGGGGCCGTTCGCGCGCGCGACGCTGGCGCTGGAGGGATGGCGCGGCGATGCCGATCGGCTCCGCGCCGAACTACGCGGCAACCGCGCGCGCGATGCCGCGGCGGGGCGGACGCTGGTGGGGCCGCACCGCAGCGACCTGATCGTCACCCACCGCGACAAGCGGCAGCTTGCCGGGCTGTGTTCGACCGGTGAGCAGAAGGCGCTGCTGCTCGGCATCGTCCTCGCACATGCCGATCTGGTAGCCGACCGTGTCGGCCGCGCGCCGATCCTGCTGCTCGACGAAGTGGCGGCGCATCTCGACCCCGCGCGCCGCGCGGCGCTGTTCGATCGACTGGCGGGACGCGGCCAGGTCTGGATGACCGGCACCGAGGATGCGCTGTTCGCCGGGCTTCCCGGCAACGCGACTCGGATCGCGCTGGGCGAAGGACAAATAGGCTCCCCGTCCGCCCCTGTTGAAACCATATAGGCACATCGCTATAATCGCGGACGGCGAGTCTTCCGACCCGCTGCGGCTCCCCGCTCGCTTGGGAGCTTTGGGGCGTTCCTTCATGCAACCGCTCGACGCGTGGCTCGTCGGCTTCGGCCTGCGCTCGCTGGCCTTGCTGTGTCTCGAACTCGGCTGTTTCCTCTACGTCGTGCCCACCCTGTTCGATCTGCACAGCGACCTCGCCGACGTCGCCGCCGCGATCCTGGCGATCGCGGCGCTGGTCGGCGGGTTCGTCGGCATCGTCGGACTGACGCGCGAAGCGACCGCCCTCATCAAGGAAAAGGATCAATGACCCCCCGTATCGTCCGCTGGAGCCCGCTGCTGCTGCTCCCGCTCATCGCGATCATCCCGATCACCTCGTGCAGCCGGGTCGAGCCCGGGCATGTCGGGATCAAGGTCAATAATTTCGGCAGCGCCGCCGGGGTGTCGGATCGCGCGCTGGGCGTCGGCTGGTACTTCCCGCCGGTGGGGTCGAACATCTACGAATATCCGATCTACACCTCGACCTATGCCTGGACCGCCAGCAACAGCGAACAGACCGCCGCCGACGAGGCCTTCACCTTCCAGGACAAGAACGGGCTGAACCTGTCCGCCGACATCTCGGTCGCCTACCGGGTCGATCCGGTGAAGGCGCCGATCCTGTTCCAGAAATACCGGACCGAGATGGGCGGGATCGTCGCGGGTCCCTTGCGCAATGCGGTCCGCTCCGCGCTGAACGAGGAATCGGCGATGCTGGGGGTCGAGGAGATCTACGGGCCCAAGAAGGCCGCGCTGATCAATGCGGTGCTGCGCGACGTGTCGAAATATTTCGAACCGGTAGGGCTGCATGTCGAACAGCTCTACTGGGCATCGAACGTGCGCGTGCCGCAACAGGTGCTGACGCAAATCAACACCAAGCTCGCGAACGAGCAGGCCGCACTCGCCGCGCAGGCCAATGTCGCGACCGTACACGCCAATGCCGATGCGCGGATCGCGGAAGCGCAAGGGAAAGCGCAGGCGTCGCATCTGGAGGGCGATGCCTTGCGCGCGAACCCGGAGATCCTGCGCCAGCGCGCGATCGAGAAATGGGACGGCAAGCTGCCGACCTATATGTCGGGCAACGGGCAGCTGCCGTTCATCGTCGACAAATAACTTGTTCCCCTGCGAAGACAGGAGCCCAGGGTAACGGGCGATGACCTCTGTGATCCTGGGCTCCTGCCTTCGCAGGAGCACAGAGGTTTCGCTGAACGGCGGCTGTCGGGCGAACTCAGTCGCGGTTCAAGCGGCGCTGCGTAATCGCTCACCGTGGCGGGGGCCACGGGAGAGAAAGACATGAAGACGAAGATCATTTTTGCCACGCTTGTCGCGGCCACATCGATCGCGGCGATGCCCGCGGTTGCCCAGGACCGTTATGATTTCAGCGGCGGCCGCCCGGGCGGACCCGAGTTCCGGCTGGTCGGGCGCGGCGTCCCGCTGCTCGACGCGCCCTTGCGCGAAACCGGCCGCGGCCGTGCGTTCGTGATGCGCAATTTCGATTTCAATCACGACGGCCGGATCGATCCGCGCGAGGCGGATGCCGCCAACCGCGCGTTCGAAGGCTTTGCAGGGCCCGATCGCGGCCGGTTCGACTGGGATGCGCGCGACCGCGACTACCGTCCCGGCCCCGGCGGCCCCGGCCCGCGCCCCTACCGCCCGGACCATGGCGTGGTCGTCGACCAGCCCGTTCCCTATGATCGCGGTGCGATGCACGGCTACGGCTTCCGCCAGACCCCGCGCGGCGCGGCGATGACCCTGTCGGGCGACGTGCTGTTCCAGACCGACAGCGACGTGCTGCGCCCGGGCGCGGTCGACCGGCTGCGCCCGCTCGCGGCCTATCTGCGCGGCAATCCGGGAACACGCGTCGCGATCGACGGCTATACGGACGCGCGCGGGTCCGATGCGCACAACCAGGCGCTGTCCGAACGCCGCGCCGCCAGCGTACAGAGCGCGTTCGACGCGATGGGCGTGACGCGCGCGCGCTTCGCGGTGGCCGGGCATGGCGAGCGCGATCCGGTCGCGACGAATGCGACGAGCGAGGGGCAGCGGCTGAACCGACGGGTCGAAGTGACCTTGCTGGGTCAGCGGGCGGACCGGTTCTAGGAACGGTTTCGGGCTGGCGTTAGTCCGCCGTCGCCCTCGCCCCCCTGCGTCACCCCGGCCTTGGGCCGGGGCCCCGCTTCTTCCCGTCCGGCGAAGAAGCGGGGCCCCGGGTCAAGCCCGGGGTGACGAGAAGGGGGGAATACGCCGATGGGGGTAGCTCCCCCACGTCATGCCGGGCCTGTCCCGGCATCCAGAGCCACGCGCGATCCGCCTGCGACCCTGGACCCCGGGACAAGCCCGGGGTGACGAGAGGGCGGCATGACGCCGGTGGTATAGCTCCTACGGACAGGGAGCCGACGCCAAAGCGCGCTGTCCTACAACCGACGTTTCGGCCTACCCTCCCGGCCATGCCCCATCCCCTCATCCCGTCCCGGTCCAACCACGCCACACTCCCCCATCCTAAGAGCGATTCCGGCGCGGACGTAGCGTGTGGTTCGTCCACTTCCGACCGCGCGACTCGGCCAAGTGGAGGCGTGATGGCACGCCTCCACTTCCTCCACTTCCGATATCGCGGACCCCCGTCCCGCGGCCCATTTCGCTTCCGTTCCGGGCCCGCAATGCCTATATGCTGTCCATGAACGACACACCGAAAGACACCGGGCAAAACGCTGCCCCCGACTCCGCCGAAAACCCCAATCAGAACGATTACGGCGCCTCCTCGATCAAGGTGCTGAAGGGTCTGGACGCGGTGCGCAAGCGGCCGGGCATGTATATCGGCGATACCGACGATGGTTCGGGCCTGCACCACATGGTGTTCGAGGTCAGCGACAATGCCATCGACGAGGCGCTGGCGGGGCATTGCGACCGCATCGATATCCAGCTGAACGCGGACGGATCGGTCAGCGTGACCGACAATGGCCGCGGCATCCCGACCGGGATCCATCCCGAAGAGGGCGTGTCCGCGGCCGAGGTCATCATGACCCAGCTCCACGCCGGCGGGAAGTTCGAGAACACGTCCGACGACAACGCCTACAAGGTCTCGGGCGGGTTGCACGGGGTCGGCGTGTCGGTGGTCAACGCACTCAGCGAGTGGCTCGACCTGACGATCTGGCGCGACGGCGAAGAGAATTACATGCGCTTCGCGTTCGGCGATGCGGTGGCACCGCTCAAGATCGTCGGGCCGTCGAACGGCCGCAAGGGTACGAAGGTCACGTTCTTCCCGAGCCCGGCGACGTTCAAGATCACCGAATTCGATTTCGAGAAGCTGGAGCATCGCTACCGCGAACTCGCCTTCCTGAACTCGGGGGTCCGACTGTTCCTGACCGATGCGCGGCACGAAGAGGCCAAGACGGTGGAGCTCTATTACGAAGGCGGGATCGCCGCGTTCGTACGCTATCTCGACCGGACCAAGGCGCCGCTGTTCCCCGATCCGATCGCGATCCACGGCCAGCGCGACGATGTCGGGATCGACGTCGCGCTGGAGTGGAACGACAGCTATTACGAGAACGTCCTCGCCTTCACCAACAACATCCCGCAGCGCGACGGCGGCACGCATCTGGCGGCGTTCCGCGCGGCGATGACGCGCACGCTGAACAACTATGCCGAGAAATCGGGCATGCTGAAGAAGGAGAAGGTGACGCTGACCGGCGACGACATGCGCGAGGGGCTGACCGCGATCGTCTCGGTGAAGCTGCCCGATCCGAAATTCTCGTCGCAGACCAAGGACAAGCTTGTCTCGTCCGAGGTACGCCAGCCGCTCGAAAGCCTGATGGCGGACAAGCTGGCGGAATGGCTCGAGGAAAATCCGGCGCACGGCAAGGCGATCGTCGGCAAGATCATCGACGCCGCCGCCGCGCGCGAAGCCGCGAAGAAGGCGCGCGAGCTGACTCGCCGGAAGGGCGCGATGGACATCGCCTCGCTGCCCGGCAAGCTCGCGGATTGCCAGGAGAAGGACCCCGCCAAGTCAGAACTGTTCCTGGTCGAGGGCGATTCCGCCGGCGGTTCGGCGAAGCAGGGCCGCGACCGGCATTTCCAGGCGATCCTCCCCTTGCGCGGCAAGATCCTGAATGTCGAGCGTGCCCGCTTCGACCGCATGCTTGGAAGCCAGTAGATCGGCACGCTGATCACAGCGCTCGGCACCGGCATCGGCCGCGACGACTTCAATGCGGACAAACTGCGCTACCACAAGATCGTCATCATGACGGACGCCGATGTCGACGGCGCGCATATCCGGACGTTGTTGCTGACCTTCTTCTACCGGCAGATGCCCGAACTGATCACCCGCGGGCACCTCTTCATCGCGCAGCCGCCGCTGTACAAGGCGACGAAGGGCCGGTCGGAAGTGTATCTGAAGGACGATGCCGCGCTCGACGAATATCTGGTCGATGCCGGCGTCTCGACGATGGTGCTGGAGACGAGCGGCGGTGCGCGGTCGGGGGCGGATCTGAAGAGCCTGATCGACCATGCCCGGCGGATGCGGTCGGTGATGAAGTACGTGCCGCGGCGCTACGACGCGTCGATCATCGAGGTGCTGGCACTCGGCGGTGCGCTCGACCCCGCGCTGACGCGCGACGCGCGCGCGGCGACGGTCGGCGAAGTGACGCGCCGGTTGGACTCGGGCGATGTCGGCGATGGCGGCGAGGCCCGCTGGACCGCCCGGCTGACCGAGGATGGCGGGGTGCATTTCGAGCGGCTGTGGCGCGGGGTGACCGACCATCACATCGTCGAGGCGTCGTTCCTGGCGTCGGCGGAGGCGCGCAAGCTCCATACGCTGGCGGCCGAACAGGCGGCGAGCTTCGTGCAGGCCGCGAAGCTGGTCCCGCTGCGCGGCGCGGCGGTGCAGGAGGAAACGCCCGCCGACGCGAACGAAGAACCCGCCACCGACGAGCAGGGCAGCACGACCACGCTGGCGCGCGGCCAGACCCGCGTCGCGCGGCCGAGCCAGTTGCTCGACGCGATCCTGGCGGCGGGCCGCAAGGGCCTGTCGATCCAGCGCTACAAGGGGCTGGGCGAGATGAATGCGGAACAGCTGTGGGAAACCACGCTCGACCCCGCGGTCCGCACGATGCTGCGCGTGACCGCGGAGGAGACCGCGGCGGCGGACGACGTGTTCTCCCGCCTGATGGGCGAAGTCGTCGAGCCGCGGCGGGAATTCATCCAGGACAACGCGCTGAAGGTGGCGAACCTGGACGTTTGAGGGCGTAGTTGGGACCGGTCCCCATATCCGTCACCCCGGGTTGGTCCCGGGGTCCATCGTGCGGCGTAACCAGAAGTGTGAGAATGCGCGGCACGATGGATGCCGGGACGAGCCCGGCATGACGGAGGATGTGCGTGATGCCTCTACAACCGCTCGACGATCGTCACATTGGCGATCCCGCCGCCCTCGCACATCGTCTGCAACCCGTACCGCCCGCCCCGCTTGTGCAGCGCATGCACCAGCGTCGCCATCAGCTTCGTGCCGCTGGCCCCCAGCGGATGGCCAAGCGCGATCGCGCCGCCGTTGACGTTCAGCCGGGCGTGATCGCCGCCGACATGCTTCAGCCAAGCGAGCGGCACCGACGCGAAGGCCTCGTTGACCTCGTACAGGTCGATCTCGTCGATCGACATCCCCGCCCGCTTCAGCGCCCGGTCGGTCGCGAACAACGGCTCCTCCAGCATGACGACCGGATCGCCGGCCGTGACGGTGAGGTTGTGGATGCGGGCCAGCGGCGTGAGGCCATGTTCCTTCAGTGCCCGCTCGCTGACGACCAGCACCGCGGACGATCCGTCGCAGATCTGGCTGGCATTGGCGGCGGAGATGACCCCGCCTTCCTTCAGCAGCTTCACCGACCCGATCGACTCCATCGTCGCATCGAAGCGGATGCCTTCGTCGATATCGTGGCAAACCTCGCCGTCCGGCGTCTCGATCTCCAGCCCGACGATCTCGTCCCGGAAATCGCCCCGGTCCGTCGCTGCAGCGGCACGGCGATGGCTTTCCAGCGCATAGGCGTCCAGATCGTCGCGGCTGAACCCGTATTTCTTGGCGATCATCTCGGCGCCCATGAACTGGCTGAACTGGATGTCCGGATAGCGCGTCTCCTGCCGCGACGACTTCGCCTTGCCGAGCCCGGCTTGCGCGAACAGCATGCCGGTCGATCCCATCGGCACCCGCGTCATCGATTCGACGCCCGCCGCCATCACCACGTCCTGCGTGCCCGACAGGATCGCCTGCGCCGCGAACTGGATCGCCTGTTGCGACGAACCGCATTGCCGGTCGATCGTCACCGCCGGCACGCTTTCGGGCAGCGACGAGGCGAGCACCGCGCCGCGGCCGATCTGGAAGCTCTGCTCGCCGCCCTGGCTGACGCAGCCCATGATGACGTCCTCGATCGCGGCGGGGTCGATCCCGGTGCGGGCGACCACCGCATCCAGCGTCGCCGCGGCCATGTCGGCGGGGTGCCACCCGGCCAGCTTGCCGCCGCGACGGCCACCGGCGGTGCGAACGGCTTCGACGATATAGGCTTCGGGCATCACCACTCTCCTCGATTTTCTTTGGCCGATCAGTGGGTCGCCAAGCGCCGGACGTCAACCGGGGACGCTGGCGATCCGTCGATCGACGTGCGATGGCGTCGGCCTGTCCTGCCTGGAGACGATCGATGATCCGTCACGCCCTATTCGCCACGCTCGCCATCGCCATCGCCGGTGCGATCGCCGCCCAGTCGCACAAGCCTGCCGCCAACGTCGCCGCCGCGCTTGCCGATCCGGCCCGCGCCGATCAGGCGGTGGACGACGATCGCCGGATGGCCGCGCAACTGGTGGCGTTTTCGGGCGTGAAGCCGGGCGACACCGTCGTCGATTACCTCCCCGGCCGCTATTACTGGACGCGCATCCTGACCGCTATGGTCGGTCCGTCGGGCAAGGTCCTGGCGATGTGGCCCGCTGCCTTTGCCGATCGGTCGGCAAAGGCGCTTCCCGACACGCTGCAGAAATGGAAGCTCGCCAATGTCGGCTATGTCGCCAATCCGACGAACCTGCCCAGCGCATCGGTTCCCGTCGACCTGTTCTGGACGGTCGAGAACTACCACGACATCCCGCGTAACGGTGCCGGTGAACCGGCGTTGCGCGCGTTCGACGGCGCGGTGTTCAAGATGCTGAAACCGGGCGGGACCTATATCGTCGTCGACCATGCCGATGCCCCCGGAACGGCGCTGGCCGGCACCCAGGACAAGCACCGGATCGATCCCGACTTCGTCAAACGCCAGGTCCAGTCGGTCGGCTTCCGCTTCGTCGCGGCGTCGCCGGTGCTGCACAACGCGGCGGACGACCATAGCAAGTCGGTCTTCGACCCCGCGATCCGCGGCCATACCGACCAGTTTGTCTACAAATTCCGCAAGCCCTGACCGATCAAAGCAGCAGTTCCTGTGCCGTCGCGCGACCGACCGGTCCGCCGTCCCGGCGGCGGTCCATCTCGGCCTGTGCGGTGAAGCGGACATCGGGGTCACGATCGGTCAGGAAACCCATCAGCGATTCATGTCCGATCTCGCGCCAGTCCTTGCCGCGGTCGGGACCGTAGCGGACACGCGGCAAGAGGCCCGGCGTGCGCGACCAGTCGATCAATTGCGCGACGCTCGCTTCGTTGAGCATGTCGCGCAGGTGAAATGCCGTAACATAGGCGTCGGGGAACGCCCGGTGCGCGGGCAGTCCGCGTTCGTGATCCATACCCGCGGGATTGCGCCAGTAGCGCAGAACCTGGTTCGAGAAACTGGGCGAGTCGGGCCAGAGCCGCAGCGCGCATTTCCAAGTACAGATCCATTCCGCACCATGCGTCAGCGTGGGACTGCAGAATTGCTGCTCGAAATCGGCACGATGCGCCGCCAGCGCGATTCGGCGGGGATAGGGGTCGAGTACCGGCCGCGCGACATCGTGCCACCAGCGCGCATCCGCGACATCTTCGTCGCGGATATGGTGGATCGCCATCGTGACCGGCGGGATCCGCCGGCCCGGATTGACGAGAACATTGCCGCCCTCGCCATATAATTCCCAGCGCCCGTCCTTGCCGAGCGCCACGTCCTGCCAGCCGATCTCGCACACGCCGTGGGCGGGTGGCGCGCTGCCGGTGGTTTCGAGGTCGATGACGCGGACGATCTGGGGAAGGGGAGGTGGCATCCGGATTATGTGGGCATCGCGTCCGCAAAAAGCGAGCCGATCGGTGCGACGCCGCTGGCAACCAGCTCAGCATCGATCGCTGCGACCAGCCGTTTCAGCCCCGTCGCGTCGCCGGCCTCGGCTCGGATCGTCAGCGCCGCCTCGGTATTCGACGCGCGCAGCAGCCACCAGCCGTCTGCCGTCGTCACGCGCGCGCCATCGGTCCGATCGACGTCCGCATCCGTCGCCGTAAGGCGGTCCAGCACTTCGGCGACGATCGCGGTCTTGCGGACATCCGCCACCGGTAGCCGGCGTTCGGGCAGGTCGATGACGGCGGGCATCGCATCCTTCAATTCGCTCAGCGACCGACCCGATTCGTGGACCGCGCGGATTAGCCGTACCGCGGCGTAGGGTGCATCGTCATAGCCGTAATAGTCGTCGGCGAAGAAGATGTGCCCCGACATCTCCCCGGCCAGCGGTGCGCCCGTTTGCGCCATTTCGGACTTGATGACGCTGTGTCCGGTGCGCGTCATCACG
Organism: uncultured Sphingomonas sp.; assembly: GCA_964247555.1. Taxonomy (GTDB): domain Bacteria; phylum Pseudomonadota; class Alphaproteobacteria; order Sphingomonadales; family Sphingomonadaceae; genus Sphingomonas. The sequence continues at coordinate 9,327 of CAXTVB010000038.1, forward strand.
GGTTTGCCGCCCAGCGCGGCAACCCGTTCGAAAAGATGCCGGCTGGCCTTCACATCGGCGATGACGGAGGCGCCCGGGTGCGCGCGCAGCACCGGTTCGGCCAGGATCGCCAGGATCTGATCGCCCCAGACGACGCGCCCTTGCCCATCGATCGCTCCGATCCGGTCGCCGTCGCCGTCGAAGGCCAGTCCGAAATCGAGGTTTCTCTCCGCAATCAAACGCTTCAGATCGCTAAGATTCGCCTCGACGCTGGGATCGGGATGATGATTGGGAAAATGGCCGTCGACATCGGTGAAGAGCAAGTGATGCTCACCCGGCAACAGCTTCACGAGCTGCTCGATCGCCGGACCGGCTGCGCCGTTGCCGCAGTCCCAGCCGATCCGGTACGCGCCCACCGCATCGCGGGCGAGCCGGGCGACATAGGCGGCGAGGACATCGGCGTCGGCGACGGTCCCGCTTCCCTCGGTCCAGTCGCGGGCGGCGGCGATCGTCGCGAGGTGCGCGATATCGTCGCCGAAAAACGCGCGGTGCTGCAAAACCATCTTGAAGCCGTTGTGGTCGCCGGGATTGTGGCTGCCGGTTACCTGTATGGCGCCGTCCACTTCTAACGTCGCCTCGGCGAAGTACAGCATCGGGCTCGGTCCGAGCCCGATCCGCACGACGTCGACGCCACCGGCGCAGAGTCCGTCGATCAGCGCCGCCTCCAGCATCGGCGACGACAGCCGTCCATCGTAACCGACGGCGACGCGGGTTCCGCCGGCGTGCCGTAGCCGGGTCGCGAAACTACGGCCGAGCGCCACCGCATCGGCCTTGTCGAGCGTCCGACCGACCACGCCGCGAATGTCATATTCCCGCAGGATGCTCGGATGGAAGACGTGGCTCACCCTAACGCGGACGCGCCAGCAGGACGTCGCGCGCGGCGTTGACCCGGCGTGCGAGCTCCGCCGATCCACCGCGGTCGGGATGGACGCCCGCGACCAGCCGCCGATGCGCCGCGCGGATCGCGTCGTCGTCGGCGTCCGGCCCGACCCCAAGCACCGCACGCGCCTCCGCTTCGCCGCCCGGAACAACCCGGGGCGCGGCGGGGCGCTTGAACCAGGTCCACGCCGCCCAGATCAGGACGAACGCGACGATCCACTTGGTCAAGCCGCCACGCCCGGCAATTCGGGTTGTTCGCTGCGATCGGGCAGCTGCAGCGCCGCCATCATCTCGCGCAGTTCCTGCCGTGCGGCGACATGGGCCAAGCCCATCGATCCGAACGCTTTTGAATCGATCATCGTCAGACCGCTCGGGAACAGCTCGCGGTAGATCACGCGTTCACCGAGTCCCGGAATGATACGGAACCCCACCCGTTTGGACAGCTGCGCCAGCGCGTCGGACACGCGCTTCATGTTGCGCGCCTCGACATATTGCAGGCGGTTGCGCAGCACGACCCAGTCGATCGTCGTACCGTCATGCCGCGCGCGCTGCTTGCGTGCGTCCCAGATCAGTTCGGAATAGAAGCTGGGGCGCGTCACCTGAAACGTCTCGGGGTGGACCTGCCCGATCAGGTCGAAATCGACGAAGCTGTCGTTCATCGGCGTGACCAACGTATCCGACAAGGTGGCCGCGGTACGGGCGAAGGGATCGTCGCGGCCGGGCGTATCGACGACCAGATAGTCGGCATCCGCCAGCAGCGCGCCCCACAGCTCCTCGAACTGCGTCTCGGTCTGCGCGTCGAGCGTCGCATGGACGGGCATCGGCAGGTCGGCACCCGTGCGCTTGACCGTCGCCGCCCGGTTGTCGAGATAGCGCCCGACGGTCCGTTGACGGTGATCGAGATCGAGCACCGCGACGCGTGCGCCCTTCGCCGCCAGCGCGATCGCGACATGCACCGCGGTGGTCGATTTGCCCGTCCCGCCCTTTTCGTTGGCGAACACGATGACGTGGGTATTCTCTGGCCCCTGGGGCAACGGCGCGTATCCCTTGTTGATCGACGGAAGCGTCGATCATAGAAGCCGGCGGCTCGCGTAACGAGGGGTAAATTTGCGTCATGGAAGTTGCACGAGAACTGGCAGCGTTGCGCGCCGCGGTGGCGGCGATGCGCGGCGATGGCGCGGGCATCGCACTCGTCCCGACGATGGGGGCGCTGCATGCCGGGCATCTGGCGCTGGTCGAGGCGGCGAAGCGGCCGGGGACGAAGGTCGTGGCCTCGATCTTCGTGAACCCCAGACAGTTCGGTGCGAACGAGGATCTGTCGCGCTATCCCCGGCGGGAGATGAACGACATGAAGATGTTGACCGATGCCGGCTGCGATCTCGTCTGGCTGCCCCCGGTTGACGGCATGTACCCAGAGGGCTTCGCCACCAATATCGGCGTGACCGGGGTCAGCGACGGGTTCGACGGCGCCGCGCGGCCCGGCCATTTCGACGGGGTCGCGACCGTTGTCGCCAAGCTGTTCAACCAGGTCGCCCCCGACTGCGCCTATTTCGGCGAGAAGGATTTCCAGCAGCTGGCGGTCGTTCGCCGGATGGCGCTGGACCTGGATTTCGCGGTCGAGATCGTCGGCGTGCCGACGCAGCGCGACGATGACGGGCTCGCGCTGTCGTCGCGCAACATCTATCTCGACGAGGACGAGCGGGCGAAGGCGGTGGCGCTGCCGCGCGCGCTCGGCGTGGCGGCGCGGGGTATCGCGCGCGGCGACGATCCGGCGGACGCGGTCGCGACGGCGCATGCGGCGTTGATCGCGGCGGGCTTCGCGGTCGATTATCTGGCGCTCGCGGATGCCGCGACACTGACCGCGGACCCGGCCGCGGACCGACCGCGCCGGCTGCTGGTCGCCGCCCGGATCGGCACCACGCGCCTCATCGACAATATCGCGATCGAGCCACCCGAACAGGGTTAGCGGGCGTTAACCATTTGGTGACGCGAATCGGTGCAAGCTTTGCCCCAAGGCCGAAAAGGGGGGCCATCCGATGGGCAATGCAATGAAGAGCGCGCAATTCCTGATCGACAGCCGGATCGCCGATGCGGCGCGCGGCAACAGCGACGCGCTGTACGATCTGGGCGTCTGCTATTCGACCGGCACGCGCGGCGTCGCGATCGACCTGATCGAGGCGCACAAATGGTTCAACCTCGCCGCGGTCGGCGGGATCGACGCGGCACAGGACGCCCGCGCCGACATCGCCGAGGACATGACGGCGCGCGAGATCGCGACCGCCCAGGCCGCGGCCCGCGCCTGGCTGGGCATGACCCGCGCCCGCGCCGCCTGATCGATCGCCTTGCCCCCGTCCCAAATACGAAGTGCTCCCCCGCGGAAGCGGGGGCCCAGGGGCCACAAGCTTAATCGCCCGTAACCCTGGGCTCCTGCTTTCGCAGGAGAACATCTGGCCGGCGTGATCCGCGAAAGCCACTACGCCTTTACCTTCTTCACCACCGCCTTCTTGGCGGGCGCCTTCTTCGTCGCCGCCTTCTTCGGCGCGGCCTTCTTCTTCCCCTTCTTGACCGGTGCCGCGGCGGCGCGCGCGTCGATCAGCGAGGCGGCTTCCTCCAGCGTCAGCTGGTCCGCCTCGATCGACTTGGGCAACGTCGCATTCGTCTCGCCGTCGGTGACGTACGGGCCGTAGCGCCCCTCCATCAGCTTGATCTCCGCCTCGGTCCGCGGATGCTTGCCGAGTTCGCGCAAAGGGGCCCGCGCCGCGCCGCGCGCCGGCCGCCCGCCATTCGCCGCCGCCTCCGCCAGCTTCACGACCGCGGCGTTCATCCCGGTCTCGAACACCTCCATGGTCGAGGTCAGCCGCGCATATTTGCCGTCATGGACCAGATAGGGCCCATAGCGGCCGATCGACGCAGCGATCGGGTTGCCGCTTTCGGGATGGTTGCCGATCGTGCGCGGCAGCGCGAGCAGCTTCAGCGCCATTTCCAGGTCGAGCTCCACATCCTTGGGGATCGAGGCACGCTTCGCCTCCTTGCCCTCGCCCAGCTGGATGTAGGGGCCGAACCGTCCCGCCTTGCGCTCCACGGGCAGGCCGGTCTCGGGATCGTTGCCGAGCGTCTCGGGGCCGGTATCCTCGTCCGCCGAGCCGCCTTGCGCGAACCGCCGGGTGAACTTGCAGTCCGGATAGTTGGAGCACGCGACGAACGCGCCGAACTTGCCACCGCGCAGCGCGAGGCGCCCCTCGCCGCAATTGGGGCATAGCCGCGGATCGCCGCCGTCCGCCTTGGCGGGAAAGAGATAGCTTTCGAGGAAGATGTCCAGCTCGGCGGTGATCGCCGACGGCTGCTGTTCCATGACCTCGGTCGTGCGTGGTTTGAAGTCGCGCCAGAACGCCTCGAGCACCGCCTGCCACTGCGCGCGGCCCCCGGACACGTCGTCGAGCTCGTCCTCGAGGCCGGCGGTGAAGTCGTAGGAGACATATTTCTCGAAGAAGCGTTCGAGGAATGCGGTCAGCAGCCGGCCGCTTTCCTCGGCGAAGAAGCGGTTCTTCTCCAGCCGGACATAGGCGCGGTCCTTCAACACGTCGATCGTGGACGCATAGGTCGAGGGTCGCCCGATCCCCAGTTCCTCCAGCCGCTTGATGAGGCTGGCGTCGGAGAAGCGCGGCGGCGGCTGGGTGAAATGCTGTTCCGCCTCGACCGACTTCTTCGCTGGCGCATCGCCTTCGCGCATCCGGGGCAGGCGGCGCGAATCCTCGTCCGCGGAGTCGTCGCTGCCCTCTTCGTAGAGCGCCAGATAGCCGGGGAAGAGCACGACCTGCCCGGTCGCGCGTAGCACGTGACGGCCGGTGCCTTCCGCCAGTTCGACGACGGTGCGCTCCAGGCGCGCCGATGCCATCTGGCTGGCGAGCGCACGCTTGAAGATCAGGTCGTACAACCGCGCATGATCGCCGCCGCCGACCTTGTCCTTGCCGAAATCGGTCGGCCGGATCGCCTCGTGCGCTTCCTGCGCGTTCTTCGCCTTGGTCTGATATTGCCGCGGCTTGTCGGGGACGTAGCTCGCGTCGTAGCGGTTCGCGACGGCGAGGCGCGCGGCCGAAATGGCGGACGAATCCATCTGCACGCCGTCGGTCCGCATGTATGTGATCGAGCCGTCCTCGTAGAGGCCCTGCGCGATCCGCATCGTATGGCTGGCGGAGAAGCCGAGCTTGCGCGCCGCCTCCTGCTGGAGCGTCGAGGTGGTGAAG
>CAXTVB010000039.1:0-14445 GCA_964247555.1 uncultured Sphingomonas sp.
CCCCTGGGGGCAGATGAGCTTCTGGGGCGCGCAGGTGATCACCGGCTTCTTCTCCGCGATCCCGCTGGTCGGCGAGAGCATCCGCGTATGGCTGCTGGGCGGCTTCGCGCCCGACGACGCGGCGCTCAACCGCTTCTTCTCGCTGCATTACCTGCTGCCGTTCGTGATCGCGGCGGTCATCATCCTGCACATCTGGGCGCTGCACATTCCGGGGTCGAACAACCCGACCGGGGTCGACGTGAAGGGCAAGCAGGACACCGTCCCGTTCCATCCCTACTACACCGCCAAGGACGGCTTCGGGCTGGGCATCTTCCTGCTCGTCTTCGCGTTCCTGTTGTTCTTCGCGCCGAACTATCTCGGCCATCCGGACAACTACATTCCGGCGAACCCGCTCTCGACGCCCGCGCACATCGTCCCCGAATGGTATTTCTGGCCGTTCTACGCGATCCTGCGCTCGTTCACCGCGGACTTCATCCTGCCGGCGAAGCTGTGGGGCGTCATGGCGATGTTCGGATCGATCCTGCTGCTGTTCTTCCTGCCCTGGCTCGACACGTCGCCGGTGCGGTCGAACAACTATCGTCCGAAGGCGCGGATCGCGTTCTGGGTGCTGGTCGTCGACGTGCTGATCCTCGGCTGGGTCGGCGGGTCGGAAGCGACGCCGACCTATGCGATCCTGGGACAGATCACCGCGGCTTATTATTTCGCGCATTTCCTGATCATCCTGCCGATCATCTCGCGTTCGGAGCGTCCGCGTCCGCTGCCCAATTCGATCACCGAAGCGGTGCTGTCGAAGGCCGGCGGGACGAGCCCGGCGCAAACGGCGCTCGCGTGAGCCGGACCGGAAAAGGGGCTTAAAGAACAATGGTTCGTGCAATTGCAGCGGTCGTCGGCGCCGCGTTCGTCTTCGTGCTGGCGCTGGCGCTGTTCGGCACCGTGTCCGATCGGATCAAGAGCCCGCCCGTCGAGAGCGCGGCGGAGTGGGTGCGCGACCGCAACCCGCTACTGGATGCAGGGCTGCCGTCCGCGGGGCTGCTCGGCAAATATGACGACCGCCAGCTGCAGCGCGGCTTCCAGGTGTTCAAGGAAGTCTGCTCGGCGTGCCATTCCATCCGGCTCGTCGCGTTCCGCGACCTGCAGGAACTCGGCTATAGCGAGCCCGAGACGAAGGCGATCGCGCAGCAGTGGCAGATCGAACAGCCGTCGCCGAACCCCGACACGGGCGAGATGGCGACGCGCAAGAACCTGCCGTCCGACCATTTCCCGCTGGTCTTCGCCAACGACGTCGCCGCACGCGCCGCGAACAACAACGCGGTGCCGCCCGATCTGTCCGACATGACCAAGGCACGCGAAGGCGGGGCGAACTACATCGCGTCGTTGGTCGGCCATGGCTATGTCAAGCAGTCGCCGGAACTCCTGAAGGAATTCCCCGACATCGCGACGCCCAAGGGGCTGTACTACAACCAGTATTTCGCGAACCTCAACATCGCGATGCCACCGCCGCTGAAGTCGGACGGGCAGGTCCAATATACCGACGGCACGAAGTCCACCGTCGGCCAGATGGCGACGGACGTGGCGGCATTCCTGACATGGACCGCCGAACCCAAGCTCGAGGCGCGCCATGCCGGCGGGTTCGCCGCTTTGATCTTCCTGCTGATCTTCTGCTTCCTGTGCTGGGGCGCCTATCAGAACGTCTGGCGCGACGAGGTGCATTGATCGGACGGGAAGGGCGTAGGGTCCTTCCCGTCCTGCGTTTGCGAACCTGAGGCGGGCGCGTACGCCCCGTGAGCGGTAGGACAGCAGTCCTTCCGGAACCGCGGCGTTCGTCGTACGTTCTGTATTGATCGCGGCGCGTTCTACGTCGCGCCCAGCGTACGGGACGAGATATCATGCTCAGGAAAACAGGAATTGCGGCGCTCGCCATAGGGTTGGCGGTTGGTTTGTCGGGATGCGCCGACGATTATGGCTATGGCGGCGTGGGCGTCGGCTATGCCGCGGCGCCAGGCTATTATGGCGACGGTCCTTATGGTGACGGCAACTTCGACGGCGTCTATGACGACGGGCTATACGGCGGCTATGGCGGCTACGGCTATGGTGCGAGCTATTTCGGCTGGTACGGCGACTATTACTATCCGGGTTCGGGGATCTACGTCTACGACCGGTATCGCCGACCCTATCGGTGGAATGGCGACCAGCAGCGCTACTGGAACGGTCGCCAGCACTATCGCGGCAACGGCTATACCGGGCGCGGCAATTGGGGCGGATTCCAGAACCGTGGCGGCGGCGGGACGCCGGGCCAGTTTCGAGGCAACGGCGGCAATGGCGGGAATCGCGGCGGCGGCGCGTTCCGTGGCGGCGGCGGGTTCCACGGCGGCGGCAATCACGCCGCTCACAGTGGCGGCGGACATCGGTAACGCGTGAGCCGGGGGGCGACCGGCCCCCCGCGGTTACGGTGCCCGCGTCGAGATCAGGCCGTTCGACACGAAGGTCATGACCTTCGTGTCGTCTTGGTTGTAGACCGTCATTCGGCTTTTGAAGATGCCCATCTCCGGCCGGCTCGCGGACCGGCGTTTCTCCAAGATTTCGGTTTCGCAGCGCAGCGTGTCGCCCGGGTAGACGGGGGTCAGCCATTTCAGTTCGTCGATACCCGGCGAACCGAGTCCGGCCTGCCGATCCGCCTTCATATTCTCCACGACCATCGCCATCGTCATCGCCGCGGTGTGCCATCCGCTCGCCGACAGCCGCCTGAAATGGGTCGCGGCCGCGGCCTCGTCGGATAGGTGGAATGGCTGCGGATCGTATTTGGCCGCGAACGCGGTCACTTCGTCGCGGGTGACCGTGTAGCTCCCGAAGCTGGCCTTTCGACCGACCTCCAGGTCCTCGAAATAGCGGCGGTCGTCGGTCATCGGCGTAGCACTCCCCGGAACGGCGTGTCGGCGCCGTCAAGATTCTCGCCCGGCGGCAGGCCGAGCAGGTCGCGCAGCAGTGGCGCGATATCGACATTGTCGAATGGCGGCAGCGTCCGTCCATGCGCGAAGGCAGGGCCGTCGGCGACGAACAGGGCGCGCATGTCGGGGGCGGCGTTGTCGTAACCGTGATTACCCCCGGTCTCGGCCTTGGTCGGCATGGTCTTGAGCGCCAGCCAGCCGATATCGGCGAGGCACAGATAGGCGGGCACTCGCGCATTCGTCCCATATCGCAGGCGTGCAGGGATCTGCGCCTTTCGCCAGCACGCCAGATGGTCGTGCGGTTTGATCAGCGCCGCATCCAGTGCCGCCTCGTGGCCGGGAACCGCGTCGATCGATGCATAGGGCCCGGTCTCGACCAACTGGAAGTCCGCGGGGTTGGCGATCCGGTCCATCGCGACGACCCGGTCGGTCGATGTCGCCGCCATGCCGTGATCGGCGACGATCACCAGGTTCGCGGACTGGCCCAGCGCGGCGAGGCCGTCGACCAGCCGGCCGATCGACCGATCGACGTCCGCGACCGTCGCGGTCACTTGCGTGGATCGGGGCCCGAACTCGTGCCCCGCGCTGTCGACCGTGTCGAAGTACAGCGTGACGAACCGGGGCCGCGTCGCCGCCGGGCGACGCATCCAGTCGATCACCGCGTCGACGCGCTGCGGGCCGCTGACATTCGCTTCGAACTGATGCCAGTCGCTCGGTCGCGTGCCGCCGGCGATGATGCCGTGATCGTCCTTTTTCGCGGTCGATCCCCAGGCGATGCTGGCCCCCGGCCAGAATTCGGTCGCAGTGCGGATACCCGCCTTCTCGGCGGTCACCCACAGCGGCTCCGCGGCGTTCCACCACCAGGGATCGTCGGTGGTGAGCTTGAACGGATCGTCCGGTCGCGACGGGTCGATCATCCTGTTCCCGACGATCCCATGATGGTCGGGGACCAGGCCGGTGACGATCGTCCAGTGATTGGGAAACGTCTTCGACGGAAAACTGGGCCGCATCGACGCGGAGATGCCGTCGGCGGCGAGCGCGTTCAGGCGAGGGGTCACGCCGCGGTTCAGGTAATCCGGGCGGAAACCGTCGATCGATACGAGGATGACGACGGGGGGGCGGGGGTCTGGCGTTGCCGAGGCGGCGATGCCGGTGGATGGGGGTGTCGGTGCCGTCGCGCGGGCCGATAGCGCGAGCGCTGCGGGCAGTCCGATCGCTCGTCCGAATGTCATCAACGACTCCTGGATTGCTTGGCGCGTGTAAGCCCGAAGTGCCGGAGAAGTGCAATCGCCGACCTTCTTGCCCCCCTCCCGCGAGCGGGAGGGGCTGGGGGTGGGCGCTCCGCTCATTGCCGCGGACACTGCCTGCCGTGAGCGACCGCCCACCGCCAACCCCCTCCCGTAAACGGGAGGGGGCAAACGGTCAGACGTTGAACCGGAACAGCATCACGTCGCCGTCATGGACGAGATATTCCTTCCCCTCCTGCCGCAATTTCCCCGCATCGCGCGCACCGCTTTCGCCGCCCAGCGCGACGTAATCGTCATATGCGATCGTCTCCGCGCGGATGAAGCCGCGTTCGAAATCGGTGTGGATCTCGCCCGCCGCTTGCGGCGCCTTGGCGCCCGCATGCACGGTCCAGGCGCGCGCTTCCTTGGGGCCGACGGTGAAGAAGGTCAGCAGGTGCAGCAGCTTGTACCCCGCGGTGATGACGCGGGCGAGGCCGGTCTCCTCCAGCCCCAGTTCGGCCAGGAATTCGCCGCGGTCCGCCGCGGGCATGGTCGCGATCTCCGCCTCGATCGCGGCGGAGACGACGACCGCCTCCGCGCCCTCGACCTTCGCCTTGTCGAACACGCGCGCGCTGTGCGCGTTGCCGTTCGCGGCGTCGCTCTCGTCGACGTTGCAAACGTACAGGACGGGCTTGGCGGTCAGCAGCTGCGCCTGCGCGAACACCCGCGCCTCTTCCTCGTCGCGCGGCAGGGTCAGGCGAGCGGGTTTGCCTTCGCGCAGCAGGTCGAGCGCCTGGCCGAGGACGGCGGCCCCGATCTTCGCCTCCTTGTCGCCTTGCGTCGCCTTCTTGGCGAGCGCGGGGACGCGCTTCTCCAGGCTGTCGAGGTCGGACAGCATCAATTCGGTCTCCACCGTCTCGGCGTCCGCGATCGGATCGACCTTGCCCTCGACATGCGTCACGTCGCCATCCTCGAAGCAGCGTAGCACGTGGACGATCGCGTCCACCTCGCGGATGTTGCCGAGGAACTGGTTGCCGAGGCCTTCGCCCTTGGAGGCGCCGCGGACGAGCCCGGCGATGTCGACGAAGGCGAGTTGCGTCTCTATGATCTTCGCCGAATGCGCGATCGCGGCGAGCGCGTCGAGGCGCTTGTCGGGCACGCCGACATTGCCGACGTTCGGCTCGATCGTGCAGAACGGATAATTCGCCGCCTGCGCCGCGGCGGTCTGCGTCAGCGCGTTGAAGAGGGTGGACTTGCCGACGTTGGGCAGGCCCACGATGCCGCAGCGGAAACCCATGGATATGTCCTGTCTGATCTGGGGCGCGGCCGATGGCGCGCGGGGATGCGGGGGGCTGTAGCGGGCGGGGGCGGATTGCTCAACGCCCCGTTCACCTGCGAAAGCAGGAGCCCAGGATTCCAAGCGACATCGCCCGTGACCCTGGGCTCCTGCTTTCGCAGGAGAACGGGGTATCACCGCCCCAGCAAAACCCGCGCCTGGCCCGCGATCTGCGCCAGCATGGCCGCATTCGGCGTGGCTGCATGCCGTGCCCGGTCGATCACCGCCTTGAACTGCGCCACCCGCGCCGCGTTCGCGACCAACCACGTATCGACCGCCGCCTTGGGTTCGTCCCCGCCAAGCCGAGCGAGGAAATCGAGCCGCAATTGCTGGAAGTCGCGCGCCAGACCTGCGATCAGCAACCGTTCCCACGGATCGCTCGGCGACAACCGCGCCGCGGTGGATTGCGCCCAATCCAGCCCCAGCGCCTGCCCCAGATGGGTGAACGCACGCGTCAGCACCGCCTCGTCGATCCCGAGCCGCTGGCCCAGCGCCGCCAGTCCGACGGCACCGTCGAGCGCGAAGAGCCGGACGACCCGCTGCGCCAGCTCCGCGGGTGCCCCTCTGGCAGCGAGCGCCGTGGCGATGGCGTTGCCCTGCGCCCGTGCCTGGTCCAGCAGCAAGGTGGGGATCTGCCCGTCCAGCGCCGCGATCCCGTTCGCCAGTCGGGCCAGCGTCGATCCGGGATCGGTGCCCGCCGTCGAAACCCGCAGCAGATCGGCGATATGCGAGCGTGCCGCGACCGCGGTTTCGTCGAACAGCGCGATCCGTGCCGCCTCGGGCATCGCCGCGGTCTCGATATCCGCCCACAGCGCGTCGAGGCCCAGCAGCCGTTCGGCGACGACGAACATCGCCGCGATGTCCGCCATCGCTGCGCCTTCTTCCTCCGCCAGTTCGAACGGGTACAGGATGCCCATCCGGTTCACGATCCTGTTCGCGAGCTTGGTCGCGACGATCTCGCCCCGCAGCCGGTGGTCGTCGATCGCTGCGGCATACCGCTTGCGCATCGCGGTCGGGAAGGCGGCGTGGAGGTCGGGTTTCAGCGCATCGTCGCAGCCCAGCGTCCCATGCTCGATCGCGTCCTGCAGCGCGAGCTTCGCGGTCGCGAGCAGCACCGCCAGTTCGGGGCGGGTCAAGCCATGCCCCTCCTGGCTGCGGCGGGTCAGTTCCTCGTTGCTCGCCAACCCCTCGACCGCGCGGTCGAGGCGGCCGGTTTCCTCGAACATCTCGATGATGCGGACATAGCTCGGAATCGCGGTCGCGCCGTCCTGTTCGGCGATCGACAGCGCCAGCGTCTGGAGGCGGTTGTCCTCCAGCACGATGTGCGCGACGTCGTCCGTCATCTCGATGAGCAACGCGTTGCGCGCATCGAAGGGCAGGCGACCTTCGTTCATCTCGCGGTTCAGCGCGATCTTGATGTTGACCTCGTTGTCCGAACAATCGACGCCCGCCGAATTGTCGATGAAATCGGTGTTGATCCGGCCACCGCGGAGCGAGAAGGCGATCCGGGCGGCTTGCGTCACGCCCAGATTGGCGCCTTCGCCGATCGCGGTGACGCGCAGATCCTCGGCATCGACGCGCAACCGGTCGTTGGCGGGATCGCCGACCGCGACATTCGGCTCGGACGCCGCCTTCACATAGGTGCCGATACCGCCGAACCACAACAGGTCGGCAGGGGCCTTCAGGATCGCGGTGATGAGCGCGGCGGGTTCCAGCATGGTTGCCGTGATGCCCAATACGGCACGGATTTCGGGCGATAGCGCGATGGTCTTGTCGGTACGCGCGAACACGCCGCCGCCCTTCGAGATCAGCGATGCGTCGTAATCCGCCCAGCTCGAGCGCGGCAGGGCGAACATCCGTTCGCGCTCGGCCCAGCTGGCGGCGGGGTCGGGCTCGGGATCGAGGAAGATGTGACGATGATCGAACGCGGCGACCAGCTTCAGCGTCTTGGACAAGAGCATGCCGTTGCCGAACACGTCCCCCGACATGTCGCCGCAGCCGACGACGGTGATGGCTTGTGTCTGGACGTCGATCCCGCGTTCGGCGAAATGGCGCTGCACGCTGATCCACGCGCCCTTTGCGGTGATGCCCATCGCCTTGTGGTCGTAACCGTAGGACCCGCCGCTGGCGAACGCGTCGCCCAGCCAGTAATCGCGCTCCAGCGCCAGCGCGTTGGCGACGTCGCTGAACGTCGCTGTGCCCTTGTCCGCGGCGACGACGAAATAGGGGTCCTTGCCATCGAGGATCGTCACGCCCTGCGGGTGGACGACCGCACCGTCGACGATGTTGTCGGTGACCGAAAGCAAGGCGCGGATGAACACGCGGTAGCTTTCGGTCCCTTCCGCCAGCCAGGCGTCGCGGTTCGACGACGGCGGCAATTGCTTGGGATAGAAGCCGCCCTTCGCGCCCGTCGGTACGATCACCGCGTTCTTCACGCGCTGCGCCTTCATGAGGCCCAGGATTTCGGTCCGGAAATCGTCGCGACGGTCGGACCAGCGCAGCCCACCCCGCGCGACGGGGCCGGCGCGCAAGTGGATGCCCTCGACGCGCGGCGAATAGACCCAGATCTCGCGCCACGGCACGGGGGCGGGGAGCCCGGGGATCAGATGGCTGTCGAACTTGAACGCCAGCGCTTCCTCGGCGGCCGGGGCGAATGCATTGGTGCGTAGCGTCGCGGCGATCAGGTTGCGATAGGCGCGCAGGATGCGGTCGTCGTCGATCGCCGATACCGCGTCCAGCGCCTCGGCGATCGCCGCATCGGCGGCCGCGATGTCATGCGTCGCGCCTGCATCGTGCGCCGCGGCGAAGCGGTGGACCAGCGCCTGTGCCAGCGTCGGCGACCGGCGCAGCGCATCGACGACGGTGGCCATCCCGTAGGTCAGCCCCGCCTGGCGCAGATACCGGAACCAGGCGCGCAGCAGGACGACCGACGCCGGTGCAAGCCCCGCCTCGACGATCAGCCCGTTGAACGCGTCGTTCTCCGCCGTGCCGCGCAGTACCGCGGCAATCGCATCCTCCAGCATCGCCGGATCGCCTGCGAACGCGCCGCCGCCGACCTCGACCGCGAATTCGTGGACATAGGCGCGCGTCTCGTCCGCCAACCGGGTCGGGAGTTCGCCGATGACGCGGAACCCGAAATTCTCCAGGACCGGCACCGCATCCGACAGCGCGAGCGCCCCGCCGAGGCGATAGATCTTCAGCCGCTGCTCGGGCCCGTCCTGGGCCGGATAGAGCCGGACCGAGCGATCCTGATCGTCGGACAGCGCCGCCAGCCGCTGGATGTCCGCCGCCGCCTCGTCGATGCTGTTGGCGTTGCGATAGCTTTGCGGAAACGTCGCCGCCCAGCGTAGCGCGAGCCGCGCCGCGCGCGCCCCGCCGACCTGCTCCACCAGTGCCGCCTCCGCATTTGGCACCCAGCCGCGCACCATCTGTTCCAGCCGCCGGTCGAGCGGCGCGGTGTCGGGCATCCGCCCGCCCGCGCGCAGGTCGATCGTGTAGCGCGTGAGCGCGACGACGCCGTCCTCCAGCGCGATCGACCAGTTCAGCACCGCACCGTTCGATGCCGTCGCCAGCATCTCGCCGATCGCGACCCGGCGCGAGGTCGTGACCTCGTCGCGCGGCAGCCAGACGAACGCGAACAGATGCCGGCCGAGCGCGGACCCCACCAGCACCAGCGCCGGCCGCGGCCGGTCGGCCAGCGACATCGCGGTCAGCGCCAGCGTCTCCAGCGCATCGGGGGCGAACGCGACGACCAGGTCGTGGGGCAGGGCGGTCAGCGCGTGCGTCAGCGCCTTGCCGGTATGGCCCTTGCGGTCGAATCCGAACTTCGCCTCCAGCGCGGCGAGGCGCGCGCGCAGGACGGGCACGTCGCGCGGCGGTGCGGCCAGCGCGGCACTCGTCCACAACCCGGCATGGATCGACAGGCCGGTCACCTTGCCGTCCGTCTTCACCGGCACGACGACCAGGTCGAGCGGGACGGCGCGGTGGACGGTCGAGATCAGGCTGGATTTCAGCAACAACGGCGCTGCGCGATCCTCGCCGGAATCGTCGAACCAGGCCGCGGCCAGCGTCTCCGACGCTTCGGCGAGGATCGGCGTCACATGCGCGTTGCGCGCTATGCCAAGCGCCGCGCCGGGGCCGCTGGAGCGATCCCAATGCTGGTGGCCCAGCAATGTGAAATGCCCGTCGAGAAACCATTGCAGCAGCGCCGCACCTTCGCCCTGCGGCAGTGCCGCCTCGTCCGCCGCCATGGCGCGTTGCAGCTGCGGCCAGTCGGCGACCGCCGCCCGCACATCCGCCAGGACCGCGTACAGATCCTCGACCAGCGCCCGCCGATCGCGCGCATCGATCCGGTCCATCTCGATATAGATGAGCGATTCGGGGAGGCCCGCGCCGCCGATATCGGTCAGCGCCCCCGCGGCATCGCGCGTCATTCGAACGATGGGGTGGATGATCCGGTCGATCGCGATATCGCGCGCACCGATGGCGGCCGCGATCGAGTCGACGAGGAACGGCATGTCGTCGTTGACGATGGCCAACCGGACGCGGCGCCTGGTATCGTCCGACGCAAGCGGTTCGATCGCGATCACCGGCAGACCCGTCGCCCGGGTCAGTCCGGTCGCCACAACGAAGGCGGCGGCGGCGGCGATCTCGCCGGGCCCGAAGCCGGTCAGTTCGCCCGGTAGAGCGCCCTTGGTCAGCCGGGCGGCAAGCGCGTCCGACAGCGATGTGGTCGAGGTGTCAGCCATGGCACCGGCGTATGAACCCGACCGAAGACGTTCTCAAGACGCGAAACGATGTTGCGCCGCAGCGTAATTTTAATCGAGCGCCTGGAGCGCCCGTTTCGACAGCGCCGTGTCGTTCGCGACCGCGCCGACGACGTCCAGCGATCCGTCGGCGGCGACGCGCGCGACGAGTACGACCATGGTCCCGGGCTTCGCGCCGGTATCCAGCGACAGCCGGGCCACCGTCGGACGATCCGCCAGCGCGGTGCGGGGCGCAGGGGGTACGGCGTCGGGCTTGCGCGCCGCACGTTCCGCCGCGACGATCGCCTTCACGCCGCCATCGAACGCGTCGAGGAACAGCGGCAGTCCGCCCGATCCGACATCGTTCCGTGCGGCATGTTGCAGCACCGCGGCATATTCGGTCAGCCGCGTCTTGTCGTAGTCCGCGCCGAAGACCAGCTTCACGATCGGTGTCAGCGGCGCGCGCGCCTGACCGACGATCCCCGCCTGGTCGAGCAAAGCGGCATATTCGGTTTGCGCGTCCGTCGCAGCGATCGCGAAGTCGTGAGCCCGGCCGAGCGCGCGGTACAAGGCCGCCCGGCTGCGCGTGTCGGCGGCACGGACTGCGGCTGCGCTTTCGCGTGCCATCATCAGCCGGTCGCCCAGCGTTCCCGCAAACGCGCTCGTGTCGGCGTCGCCATCCGCCGTCGCGTCCGTCGCATCGAAGCCGGCGCCTGGCCCGTCGGCCCACACTGCGGTTCCGCCGGGCATGCCGCCGCCATGGACGATCGCGGCCAGTTCGGCATCGAGCGACGCCTGGACCTGCTGGTCGGCGACTTCCTTCCAGTTGATGACGCCGTAGATGAAATCGATCGCGTCGCCGTCCGACGAGAAGGGCATTAGGATGCCGCGATACAAGGTCGTCAGCCCGCGCGTGTTCACGAACTCCGCCTCGAACCCGATCGGCGCGCGATTGGCGATGATCTGCAGATAATGGTCGGTCAGCCGCGACAGCAGCGAACGGCTCGGCACATCGGCGATCCGCGCGACGCCGGCGTCGAGCCCGCATTCCTCCCGCAGCGTGCGGCCGAGATAGGCGATCTTGGGATCGTCGATCCCGTGCGAGAAATCCAGCAGCGCGCTGTTCGCACCGAAATCGACGATATTGTCGGGGTCGAGGTCCGCGATCGACGGATAGGGACGCCCGCGCAGCAGCGACACCCAGTGATTATAGGCGCGGACATGCATCCGCCGCTCGTCGCCGCCCAGATCGAACATCGCGTCGTCGACTCCGGCGTCGACATTGCTGTCGTCCACGCCGATATCCGCGGCATCTTGCCCGTCGATCCCGGCATTTCCCCGGTCGTAGCCGTGCACGCTTTCCATGCCACAGGTCCCCATCCGCCGGGGTACATCCCCGACCACGACGATCCTTGTGCACCGGCCGTGGTAAACGAGACGTAAAGGCGCGCGATTTGCCACGAGATCCCGCACCCGTGCTTGTCAGCCGCCCCCCGACCTGTTACTCGCGCCGCCGCACCGGGCCGGAAACGGACGCTGCCATGCCGCTTTAGCTCAGTTGGTAGAGCATCGCATTCGTAATGCGGGGGTCACAGGTTCGAGTCCTGTAAGCGGCACCACCTACTGAAAGAGCGTTGGCTATATCGGGCAACTTGCGACCGGTTCAGGTCTCACTGAGCCAACCGAAATTAGAGTACGCTTCGTTGTCCCGGTGTCGATGTCGAGGGCGCAAGACCATTGCGCCATGAGACTACATGATCGTTCAAGTGGTTCATTCACGATACATCCTTTCGTCCGCTATCGCGTTCCTGAAACGCCGTCGAAGGTGGGATCAGGAATGCATCGAACCTCGCCTTGACGATCGCATAGCATTCGCATGACGCCCGCTCCAAGCCCGCGCGGTCCAGTACCTGCATCGTTCCGCGACGGTAGTTTATCAGACCTTTATTCTGTAACGATTGCGCGGCGAGGGTGACCGATGTGCGATTTGCACCCATCACCCTGGCGAGAAACTCGTGTGTGTACGTGAGCGTTTCGCCTTCGGCCCGATCGTTCATCATAAGGAGCCATCGGCAAAGCCTTTCCTCGACCGAATGAAGAGAATTGCATGCTACGGTCTGCATGACCTGCGACAGCAATGTCTCAGAGTAGCTGACTAACAGGTTTTGAACGTGAACGCTGGTTTGAAACTCGGCCTGCAAAGGTTCGATTTCGCAGCGTAGTAACGGGCCTTCAAGTTGAATCGTGCATCTACTGTACGAAACGCGGCTGAACATGGCCGCGAACAGACCGAACGCTCCTTCGCGACCGATATTGGCGCATTCGATCTCCGAACCGTTTTCAAGAACCGTCAAGAGCGAAAGAACAGAACCTTCCGGGAAATAGGCATGGGTCAGATGGCCCCCGGCTTCGCACACCGTCGCCCCGAGCTTCAAATCCACCGGTTTCATGAACCGAGAGAGTCGATTGCGCGCATCTTCCGTCATGGCGCCGAATAATTGGTTCCTGTGGACGATCTTCTCGACTTGCGGTTTTTCCATTGCGTAGGTCCTTGGCCGCGACGGCAGCAATAAAGAAACGCATGAAGGGCCGCTTTGACGCCCTCTTATGTTGGGTAGGCAACAGACGGCGGGTCCGAAATCGGGTTTCGTGAACGCCAACGCGGCGATCGGAAATCGGCATAATGACGATGGTTCATAATGCTCTAGAGCTAGGCGACCATCCGATCCTGTGGACGGCACTCGGACGATCGCGCTTCCTTCGTCCCGAGGAACAGCGCGCGCTCGAGGACGCTGCAGACCCTCCAAGAACGCTCGGAGCCAACAAGGAATTGATACGCGAGGGTGAGCGCAACCACGGGCTGTTTCTCATTACCAAGGGCTGGGCGTATCGTTACGCCCTGACCCGAGCGGGTAACCGTCAGATCATCGCTCTGCTGGTCCCCGGCGACGTTTGCAATCTCGACGCGTTGCTATTCGACCAACTCGACTATGGCGTGCGGACGCTCACCGAAATGACGATCATATCGATCACGACCGAGCGCGCGATCGCGCTTGCTGCGCAACACACAGGTATCGCCCGGACGTTCCTATGGTTGGCGCTGGTGCAGAACGCGACCCTCGGAAAATGGGCAGTGGGTCTGGGCCGTCGATCGGCGATAGAAAGACTTGGGCATCTTATCTGCGAGTTAGGCGAACGTCTCGATATCACGAGAAGCGAATACGGCGTTACGTTCGATTTTCCGCTGACCCAAGAGCAAATCGGGGATACGCTGGGCTTGACCGCGGTTCATGTGAACCGGACGCTACAACGTCTTCGTACGGACGGACTTATCTCGGTCTCTGGTCGCACCATGACGATCCTGAACGCCCGACAGCTGCATCTGGTCGCCGATTTCAATGGACGCTATCTACACACAGACGAGCCTCGCAGCCATCGCATATGATGGCGTTTGATCAATCCTAAGGACCGAGCATGAAACTCTTACTTGTTGTTGATGACCAGGCTTTGATCTTAGGCCTGGTGAACGATTTCTTGGAGGAGGGGGGATTCTCGACGTCGCAGGCGCTCACGGGCACCGACGCGATCGAAGCCCTGAATGATCCGGAACGGGAGTTTGCCGGCCTCATATCTGACGTAAACCTGGGCGGCGAAATTAGCGGGTGGGACGTCGCTCGGGCAGCTCGCCATCGAAATCCTGACATGCCCGTCGTCTATATGACCGGCGACAGCGCCCATGATTGGGCAGCTGAAGGCGTGCCGAACAGCCTGCTCGTCCAAAAGCCATTCGCGCTCGCTCAAATCACGACGGCGATATCCCAGCTAATCACCGAAGCTATTACGCGATCTGCCTCACGAGCCGGGCCCGTGGCTGAGTCTTTCTAGGACCTTTCAAGTCTGGCAATGCCAGCATCGACGCGATTGGCACACACCATAATTTAGCAGGGGTGCGATATGATGGAATCGGGTGATCAGAGGACTGGTGGCGAGTTCAGCGGATACATCGATGTAATGATTCGTTTTGCCGAAGGTCGGGAGGACTATCTATTTGCAGCAAAGCTGGAGGACGTTAAACACCACTTGAGCTCGAACTATCATACGGTCCGCCAAACGGAAACAAAACCAGACTGAGATCGGCGCCGTGGCGCTCTTGCTAAAATGGCTATATCTGTTGCTGCACGGTCATAGATGCC
>CAXTVB010000040.1:0-4259 GCA_964247555.1 uncultured Sphingomonas sp.
AGCGGACGGCATGGCCGACGACCTCCACCGTGCACGCGCCGCACGCGCCGGTGCCGCAGCCATATTTGGCGCCCGTCAGGTTCGACGCATCGCGCAGCGCCCACAACAAGGGGGTTTCGGGGTCGAGCCGATATTCGACCGGCTGATTGTTGACCGTGAAGCGCGTCATCGGCCACGCCTTAGGCGAAACGCGGCGTTTCGATCCACGCGATTGTGCAGCGCGCCGCTTGCGCCGACATCCGGATCATGACCCAGCCCACCCTGTTCGTGCCGCATGGCGGCGGCCCCTGTTTCTTCATGGACCCGGCGGGCGGCCCGCCCGACCCCATGTGGCGACCGATGCAGGCCTATCTGGCCGGGCTGATCGACAGCCTGCCGGAACGGCCGCGCGCGATCCTGCTGGTGTCGGGGCATTGGGAGGAGCCCGTCGCGACGGTCCATGTCGGCGATCATCCGGCGCTGCTCTACGACTATGGCGGCTTTCCGCCGCATACGTACCGGTTGCGCTGGGACGCGCCGGGTGCGCCCGACATCGCAAGCCGCGCGGCCGATCTGCTTCGCGCGGCCGGACACCCCGTCGCCCAGAACGCGACGCGCGGATGGGATCACGGGGTCTTCATTCCGATGAAGGTCGCGGTGCCGGGCGCGGACATTCCGCTCGCCCAATTGTCGCTGCGCGCCGACCTCGACCCGGCGGCGCATATCGCCATCGGGCAGGCGCTGGCCCCCTTGCGCGACGAGGGCGTGCTGATCGTCGGATCGGGGATGAGCTTCCACAATATGCGCGCGTTCGGCGGGCCGGCGACCGGACCGTCGGCGGCATGGGACGATGCGCTGTCCGCCGCGGCGACCGATCCCGATCCGGCGGCACGGCGCGCCCGCGTCGCGGACTGGGCGAGCCTGCCGGGCGCGCGCTTCGCCCACCCGCGCGAGGAGCATCTGCTGCCGCTGATGGTCGCGCTGGGCGCGGGCGGGGACGACGTGGCGGTGCAGGATTACCGCGATACCGTCATGGGCTGGACGGTGTCGGGATACCGGTTCGGCTGAGCTTCCCCGCGCTTGCCACCGGGGGGAGGGGCATCCTATGCGCTGGTGCCTGATAATCGGAGGGGTAGCGCAATGAACGTGGACACGAGCCGAGCCGGCGCTGCGCCGAGTACCGACGCACAAGGCTACGACGCACCCGATCTGCGCGTGTTCGTCATCGCCTTGTTCTTCATCTTCGGCGGCATCACCAGCCTCAACGACGTGGTGATCCCGAAGCTGAAGGAGCTGTTCACGCTGAACTACACCCAGGCGATGCTGGTGCAGTTCTGCTTCTTCACCGCCTATGCGCTGATCGGCATTCCCGGCGCCATGCTGGTGAAGCGGATCGGGTACATGCGCGGTGCGGTCGCCGGGCTGGTCACGATGATGGTCGGCTGCCTGCTCTTCATCCCGGCGTCGCAGAACGGCATCTATGCGCTGTTCCTGCTCGCCTTGTTCGTGCTGGCGAGCGGCGTGGTCGTCGTCCAGGTCGTCTCCAACCCGCTCATCACCCTGCTCGGCAAGCCGCAGACCGCATCGAGCCGGCTGACCTTCGCGCAGGCGTTCAATTCGCTCGGTACCACGATCTTCCCCTTCGTGGGATCGATCGTGATCCTCGCCCCGCTGGCGGCCACCGCGGGCACCAGCATCCAGCCCTTCTGGGACGTGACCCGGATCGTCGACCCATCCTGCAACGGCACCGAAGCGAACACGCAGACGGCGCAGACGATCGCGTATCGGATCAGCGAGTCGCAGACCGTAGCGCATGCCTATACCGGGCTGGCGGTCGTCCTGGCGATCATCGCCGCGGTCGTTTGGCTTCTGCGCAACCGGCTGAAGGGCGAACGGCACGAGGTGAGCAATCTCGCCTCCAGCCTGGCGCTGCTGAAGCGACCCCGGTTCGCGTTCGGTGCGCTGTGCATCTTCCTGTATGTCGGGGCCGAGGTGTCGATCGGCTCCACTCTCGTCAACTATCTGAAATCCAGCCACACCTTGTGCCTGACCGGTCAATCGGCGGGCAAGCAGCTCCTATTCTACTGGGGCGGTGCGATGGTCGGGCGGTTCATCGGTTCGGCGGCGTTGCGCGTGATCAATCCGGGCAAGGTACTCGCGGGTGTCGCGGTCGGCGCGATCGCCCTGGTCCTGATCTCCATCGCTACGACCGGTGCGGTGTCGGCCAACAGCCTGATCGCGGTCGGGCTGATGAACGCGATCATGTTCCCGACGATCTTCACGCTGGCGAGCGAGAAGCTGGGCGACAAGACCGCGGACGGTTCGGGCCTCATCAATGTCGCGATCTTCGGCGGCGCGGTCGTGCCGCTCGCGACCGGCGGGCTCGCCGACGCGACCAGCCTGACGCTGGCGTTGCTGATCCCGGTCGCTTGCTATGTCGTCATCGCGGCGTTCGGCCTCTACGCCAGCAAGCCCGCACCCGCGCTGGCGGAGGCATGATCCGCGCCGCGGCGCTGTTGGCGATCGCATCGCTGGCCCCGGCGCCCGCCGGGGCGCAGACGCGCGATGCCGCGCCCGCACCGCTGACCGCGGCCGATACGAACCGGATCGTCGCGGTGCGCGTAGGCCGCATCGTGACGGTGAGCCTGCGGCAGTCGGTGGGGACGGGATCGACTTGGCGGATGGTCCCCGCGGCCGGGCTGATCCAGGTCGGTCCGCCGATCGTCGCTCCGGTGGTCCGCGACGGCCCGCCGCTGACAGGCGGCCCCGAAACCCGCATGTTCCGCGTCCGCGTCGCCGCGCCGGGCGAGCTGGTGCTGACGTTCGTCAACGCGCGCAGCTTCGGCGGCCCGGACCAGCGGGCGGAGACGGCGACGTTCGTGCTGCAGGCGCGTTAGCTCCGCCCGAGCGCCTGCAGTCTACCGGCGTCTCTCTATCGTCACCCCGGGTTTGACCCGGGGCCCCGCTTCTTCCTGTCCGCCCAAGAAGCGGGGCCCCGGCTCAAGGCCGGGGTGACGGAATTGATAGCATTCTCAGCGTACTAAAACGCCGCGATCCCCGTGATCGCTCGACCCAGGATCAGCGCATGCACGTCATGCGCGCCCTCATAGGTGTTGACCGTCTCCAGGTTCATCAGGTGCCGCATCACCTGATATTCCCCCGAAATACCGTTGCCGCCATGCATGTCGCGCGCGTCGCGGGCGATCGCCAACGCCTTGCCGACATTGTTGCGCTTCACCAGGCTGACCATCTCCGGCGCGAACCGGCCCTCGTCCATCAGCCGCCCGACGCGCAGCGACGCTTGTAGCCCCAGCGCGATCTCGGTCTCCATGTCAGCCAGCTTCTTCTGGAACAGCTGCCGACCCGCGAGCGGGGTGCCGAACTGCTTGCGGTCCAGGCCATATTGCCGCGATGCCGCCATGCAGAATTCCGCCGCGCCCATCGCGCCCCAGCTGATGCCGTAG
Source organism: uncultured Sphingomonas sp. (assembly GCA_964247555.1). Taxonomy (GTDB): domain Bacteria; phylum Pseudomonadota; class Alphaproteobacteria; order Sphingomonadales; family Sphingomonadaceae; genus Sphingomonas. The sequence goes on from CAXTVB010000040.1 coordinate 3,444, forward strand.
CGCGCGCGATTGAGACAGCCGAACGGCCCCTTGAGGCCCGATACGTTCGGCAGCAGCGAATCCTCGCCGACCTCGACATCGTCCATCAGGATCATCCCGGTGACCGAGGCGCGAAGGGACAGCTTGCCCTCGATCTTGGGTGTCACGATCCCGGTCATCCCGCGCTCCAGCAGGAAGCCGCGGATCGCGCCGCCATGCTCGTCGCTCTTCGCCCAGACGACGAAGACATCGGCGATCGGCGAGTTGCTGATCCAGGTCTTCGCGCCGGAAATCCGGTAACCGCTGTCGGTCTTCACCGCGCGAGTCGTCATGCTGCCGGGGTCGGAGCCGGCATCGGGCTCGGTCAGGCCGAAACAGCCGATCCATTCGCCGCTCGCCAGCTTGGGCAGGAATTTGCGCTTCTGCTCCTCGGACCCGTACGCGTTGATCGGATACATCACGAGGCTCGACTGGACCGACATCATCGAACGATAGCCCGAGTCGATAGCCTCGACCTCGCGCGCGACCAAGCCGTATGCAACGTAGGACGCGCCGACGCCGCCATATTCCTCCGGGATGGTCGGCCCGAGCAGCCCGAGTGCGCCCATCTCGCGGAAGATCGCGGGGTCGGTATGCTCGTGCTGGAACGCCTCGACGATCCGCGGAGCGAGCTTGTCGCGCGCATAAGCCTTGGCGGTGTCGCGGATCATCCGCTCGTCGTCCGATAGCTGCTGGTCGAGGAGGAACGGATCCTCCCAGTCGAACCGTGCCATGCCGCTCATCCTGCTCTCCTTTTGTGCTCCTGCGCTAGGGAGGGCGGGCGGGCGACGTCAAGGC
>CAXTVB010000040.1:4269-13659 GCA_964247555.1 uncultured Sphingomonas sp.
GGGTTCGCCCCGGCCGCGAGGGGCGGCGAGTTCCTCGAGGGCCCGATCCCCTTCGACGGCGACGGCCCGGCAGCCCCAGCGGGTCAGCACCTCGCCGGCGATCCCCCGGTGCGTCGCGTTGTCGTCGACCACCAGGACCCGCGCCATGCCGGTCATCCTGCTCCCTTTTTGGGCTCCTGCGAGGGGGGGGGCGGGCGGGCGACGTCAAGGCGCTTCAGTTATCCTCGATCGTCAGGACCGACATCAGCAGCGTCGCAACCGCCGCGTCCTTCGTCACCCGGTCGACGACCACGTCGGCGACGAGATGTCCGCGCAACGTCCATTCGCGGTCGGGCAAATCGGCGACCCAGCGGTCGAACGATTCGCCCGGGCGGGCTTCGATCTTCACGCAGTGCGACGTTCCGACGAACGTCGCACTGGCCCAGGGCCGGCTGGCGATCGATCGCACTGCGATGACGATATCGGCTTTCATACCCTGTGAACGGAGCGCACGGACCAGCAAGGTCTCGGCATCGGGACCGCGTAGCGCCTCCATCCTCACGCCCGCCCCGCGCCGATGAACGCCTCGACCTTCGCGGCGACCGCACGGCCTGGCTGACGACCGCGGCGCAGATCGCCCACCAGCCGCGGATCGTTCACCGCCAGCCGGCCGAACTTCGTCGGCGGCATGCCGGTGCCGCGCAGATAGCGATCGATCGTGGTGAGCAGGGACATGACGCGTTTCCTCCGTTCGAGTATGACGCGTTCCCTTAATGTTCTCATTTTCCAACTTGTCTAGGAAAATTCCTTCGCTATCGACGAAGATGTGTCCGAAACCGATCCAAGAGCGGCGTTGTTGACCTGCGCGGCCGCCAGCGGTGCCAGCCTTTCGGCGCTCTCCCGCATGCTCGGGAGAAACCTTGCCTATCTCCAGCAATATGTGACGCGCGGGTCGCCGCAACGCCTGCCCGAACGCGAGCGGCGGTTGCTCGCCGATTTCTTCGGGGTTCAGGAAACGATGCTCGGGGCACCGGAGGCGGCACCGTCGCCGACCGTGTCGGTGCCTAGGCTCGCGATCGCGGCATCCGCCGGGCCGGGATCGCTGGTCGATCGGGAGATCCTGCTCGGCGCCGATTCGGTCGACCGGCGGCTCCTGCGCCAGCTGGGCGTCGCGCCTGATGCCGCGGCGGTGCTCCGCGTGCGGGGCACGTCGATGGAACCCGGGCTATTCGATGGCGACTGGGTGCTGATCGATACCGCGGTGACGGCGGCGGCGCGGGCGGGGGTGCATGTCGTCCGGGTCGACGACGTCGTGATGGTGAAACGGCTGACGCCCCGTGCGGATGGCTTCACGCTATCGAGCGACAATCCCGCCGCGCCGCCGGTGCCTGCGGGGGCGGTTGCGATATTGGGCCGGGTGGTGTGGCAGATGCGCGCTACGCGATAGTCGCATTCGGGATCTTTCGCGCGAACGCGGGGGCAGGGGCCACAAGCGGCGAACTGCGTAACCCTGGGCTCCCGCTTTCGCGGGAGAACGGCATTATCGCCCGCGCCACCAGATCAGCAAAGCGGTGGCGATGCCGAGCGCGATGCCGACGAGGAATCCCGGCGTCGCCTGTCCGAACAGGAAGCCGACCGCCGCGCCGCCGATCGCGCCGATCGCGATCGGCATACCGCCGGCGGAAGGGGAGGGATTGGCCATGCGAGCGCCCTGCCACGTCCCCGCGCGGGACACCAGCGTCCCGTCGCGGGACCCGCGGGACGTCTACAGGTGCCGCCATAACGCCTGTTTACCTTCGTGAACCGCGCCAGATCGCTGATCGTGCCGGATGGCACGGCGCTTGTACTGCATGTGCGGACCGCCGCAGGAGCAACGATGTCCGACATGCCCTATATCGCCGATGCGCGCAGCGTCAGCGACGCTACCGACCTGATCGCGTCGTTCGGGACTGCCGCCGGATCGGAGGCGGCGAGTCGGGCCGATCGCAGCCGCGACATCGGCAACCACATCCATTTCTGTCATTGGCGCCAGATCGAACGGCTGATCGTCGTCATGACCGCCCCGTGCGCGGTCGGTACGATCCACTGAACCCGGTCGCCCCTGACCCGCCGCCCCTGTGGGGGGCGAGGATGGCGAACGTTCGCCGATCCATGATAGAAGCCACTTTGCACGCACCGTAACCAAAGCCGGAACGACAGCGCGCGCAGAGTTCATGGAGAGCAGCATGACCGCGATCACCGACCTCGACGTCAAGGCCGCGAACGGCAGCGCGGTCGACCTGTCGGACTATGCCGGTCAAGTGTTGCTGATCGTCAACACCGCGTCCAAATGCGGGTTCACGCCGCAATATGCCGGGCTGGAAGCGCTGCACCGGCGCTTCGCCGATCGCGGTTTCGCGGTGCTGGGTTTCCCGTGCAACCAGTTCGGACACCAGGAACCGGGCGACGCGGCCGACATCGCCAGTTTCTGCTCGCTAACCTACGACGTGACGTTTCCGATGTTCGCCAAGATCGACGTCAACGGCAGCCATGCCGACCCGCTGTTCGACCGGTTGAAGCGCGAGGCGCCGGGACTGCTGGGCACGAAGGCGATCAAGTGGAATTTCACCAAGTTCCTGCTCGATCGTCGGGGCAAGGTCGTGCGGCGGTACGCGCCGACGACGAAGCCGGAGGAATTGGCGGGGGATATCGAGGCTTTGCTGTCGGAATAGCACATCCGTGACGTCTGCTTCGGTTGCCTCTCCGGCGAAGATCGCGAAATAACCCTCGCATCGTCCGGTCTCCCCAGCCCAACCACATCCCGCTGTCCCCCGCCGCCAACCTCCGCTAGACCGACCCGCATGGTATCCCGCGTCGGGCGGAGCGGCAGCGTGGCCGCGGCCTGGTCCTTCCTCGCGCTGATCGCAGCGCCCGCGCGTGCGCAGACCGGGCCGGTGACTGCGCCCGCGCCGCCACCGCCGCAGATCACGCTCGCGCCCGACTCGCCGCTCGCGCCGATGCCCGACATCGGCGTGGCCTGGCCCGACCTAGCGACCGCGCCCGTCGCGCCGACAGCAACGGCGACCGCGACCGACGGTGCGGCTGAGCGGCGATATGCCTGGCGGATCGATGGAATCGATGCGGTCGCCTCGCCGCTGCTGCACCAACGGTTCGCGCAGCTGTCGACGCTCGACGCGAACGACGGGCAGGTCGCGAATGCGGCGCAGCTCGACCGGCGCGCGCGCGACGATGCCGCGCTGCTGACCGGCCTGCTGCGTGCGGACGGCTATTACGATGCGCGCGTCGCGACCCGGATCGAGCCGGGCGCGAAGCCGCTCGTCCTGCTGCAAGCCACGCCGGGCACGCGCTATACCTTCGCATCGGTCGCACTCGACGGCATCGACGCCGCAGGTGCCAAGACGACGGTGCTGCGCGATGCGTTCGGGATCAAGGCCGCCGATCCCGTCGATTCCGATAGGATCGTGGCGGCCCAGGACAAGCTCAAACGGACCGCCGGGACGAACGGCTTCCCCTTCGCCGCGATCGGCCAGCCCGCGATCGTCGTCGATCACGCGACCCGTACCGCCACGCTGGACCTGTCGGTCGCGCCGGGGGCCGCCAAACGGTTCGGCAAGGTGGTCACGCAGCCCGGCAACCGGGTGTTCGATGCGAACCATATCCAGGACATCGCGCGCTTCACGCCGGGCAGCCCCTATGATGCCAGCTCACTCGACGACCTGCGCCGCGCACTGATCCAGACCAGCCTCGTGTCCTCGGTCGACGTGAAGCCCGTCCCCGGCGCGACGCCGGACACCGTCGACGTCGCGGTGAAGCTGGAGCCGGCGCCCGTCCACACCATCGCCGGCGAACTCGGTTACGGCACGGGGGAGGGTGCACGCGCCGAACTGGACTGGACCGATCGCAACCTGTTCCCGCCCGAGGGCGCGCTGACGCTGCGCAGCGTGTTCGGCACGCAGGAGCAGCTCGGGTCGGTCATCTATCGCCGCAGCAACTTCGAGGCGCGCGACCGGGTGCTGACCGTCCAGCTGGCCGCGGCGCATACCGACCGCACCGCATATGATGCGCGGACCTATTCGCTGGCGACGACGCTCGAGCGGCAAAGCAACATTTTCTTCCAGAAGAAATGGACCTGGTCGGTCGGTGCCGATTTGGAGGCATCGGACGAACAGGACGTGCTGATCGACACCGGCGCGCCGCGGCGGCGGACCTATTTCGTGGCCGCGCTTCCGGGCACGCTCGCCTATGACGACACCGACGACCTGCTGAACCCGACCCGCGGATTCCGACTGAGTGGCCGGCTCAGCCCGGAACTGTCGTTGCAGGGTACGGCGTTCGGCTATGCGCGTACCCAGCTGGACGCGAGCGCCTATCAGCCATTCGGCGACCGGATCGTGATCGCCGAGCGCACGCGGCTGGGCACGATCCTCGGCGCGCCCCGAGACGAGATCGCACCGTCCAGGCGCTTCTACGCGGGCGGCGGGGCTTCGGTGCGAGGCTATGGCTATCAATCGATCGGCCCGCGCGATCCCAACAACGATCCGGTCGGCGGACGCGGGCTCGCCGAATTCTCGGTCGAGGCGCGCATCCGCCTGTTCGGCAGCTTCGGGCTCGTACCGTTCCTCGATGCGGGCAACATCTCCACCTCGCCGCTGCCCGCGCTCGGATCGCTGCGCTATGGCACCGGCCTCGGCGTGCGCTATTATTCCAACTTCGGGCCGATCCGCCTCGATGTCGGCACCCCGATCAACCCGCAGCCGGGCGATACGCGGGTCGCGGTCTATGTCTCGCTGGGGCAGGCGTTTTGAGACGCTGGGCGCGGCGGCTGGCGGTGGCGGCGGGGCTGCTGCTGGCGATCGTCGCGGCAGCACTGGCGCTGGTCGATACCGGCGCCGGGCACCGGCTGGTCGCCGACCGGATCGCCGCGATCCGCACGGCGAACGGGTTGCGCTTCACCGTCGGGCGGATCGACGGGTCGCTCTACTCCGACACGCGGATCGTGGACCTGCGCGTGTACGATGGTCGCGGGCTGGTCTTCGTCGCGCCGCAAGTCGCGCTGGACTGGTCGCCTTGGCGCTGGTTCGCGAACACGCTCGCGATCGAACGCCTCGCCATCCCCCGCGCGACGCTGCTCCGCACGCCGCAGACGAAGCCGGCCGCGCGTACGGGGCCGATCCTGCCCGATATCGACATCCGGATCGGCGCCGTGGCGATCGACAGGCTGACGATCGCGAAGCCGGTGCTCGGCACCGCGCGCCGGGCGAGCCTGAAGGGGCATGCCGATCTCCGCCACGGACGCGCCGCGGTGGAGATCGACGGCGTCGTCGCCGGCAGCGACCGGCTGCACTTGCGGATCGACGCCGAACCCGGTCGCGACCGGTTCGCCATCGACATCGCGGCGAACGGCCGCGCGGACGGCATCCTGTCGCGCGCGATCGGTGCACGCGCGCCGGTCGCGCTGGCCGTGACCGGCCAGGGCCGATGGGCGGCATGGCGCGGTACGGCGATCGGCCATGCGGGGGCGAACCGGATCGTCGACCTCGCACTGACCGCGGCGTCCGGGCGCTACACGTTGTCGGGCATGATCGCGCCGTCGCCGATCGTCGGCGGCAAGCTGAAGACCCTCAGCGCGCCGAAAATGCTGGTGGCGGGCGCCGCGACCTTCGCCGGCCGTCGGATCGACGGCTCGCTGTCGCTTCGCTCGCCCGCCATCGCCGTCGATGCGCGCGGCGCGATCGACCTTGCCGCCAATGCGTATCGCGACGTCCGGCTGCGCGCGCGGCTGCTGCGGCCGGCGGCACTGTTCCCGAACATGAGCGGGCAAGGCATCGACCTTCGCCTGATGCTCGCGGGCGCGTTCGCCAGCGCGCGGTTCGACTATCGGCTCGACGCGGACCGACTGGCCTTCGACAAGACCGGGTTCGAGGATGCGCACATCACCGGCCGCGGACGGCTATCCCCCGCGCCGGTGACGCTGCCGGTACGGATCGTGGCGCGACGGGTGACCGGGATCGGCCCCGACGCGGGCGGGATCCTGGCGAACCTGTCGCTCGACGGGGTGCTGCACGTCACGTCGGCGATGCTGACCGGCGACCGCCTGCGGTTGCGGTCGGACAAGCTGTCGGGGCTGCTTGGGCTGCAACTCGACCTGCGTAGCGGCCAATATCAGGTGGCTCTGCAGGGTACGCTCGGCCGCTACTACATCCGTGGCCTCGGCATCGTCGATGTCGCGTCGGACCTGCATGCGGTGCCCGGCCCGGGGGGGAAGGGGACGCGGATCGTTGGGCGGGGCAGCGCGCAGATGGTGCGGCTGGACAGCGCGTTCCTCGCCGGGCTGACCGGCGGCCTGCCGCATCTGGCGACCGATCTGGAACGGACCCCGGACGGCGTATTGCATTTCGGGCATCTCGTGCTGACAAGCCCCGCCTTGCGGCTGACGGGCAACGGCTATCGCCGGCTCGACGGCAGCGTCCATATCGAGGCGTCGGGGACGCAGGCGACCTATGGGCCGGTCACGATGGTGCTGGACGGGCAGATCGACCATCCGCGCCTCGACCTCCTGTTCGCCCATCCCAGTGCCGCGCTCGGGCTGTCGGCGGTACGGGCACATCTGGAGCCGACGCCGCAAGGCTTTGCGGTGACCGCGACGGGCGGATCGCGGCTGGGCGGTTTCACGACGAGCGGCGCGATCCTACTGCCGCCCGGGCCCGGCGCGACGATCGCGATCGCCGCGCTCGATGTCGCAGGGTCGCGCGCACACGGCGATCTGGCCATCGTCACCGGCGGGTTCGACGGCACGCTGGCGGTCGCTGGCGGCGGCGTGTCGGGCAGCGTGGTCTTCCATCCGGTCGGCACGGTCCAGCGGATCGAGGCGCACCTGAACGCCGCCGCGGCGCGCTTCGCAGAAAACACCACGCTCGCCCGCGGACGGCTCGACCTCGCGTTGATGTTCGATCCCGCGGGGACACTGGTCGACGCGACCGTCACCGGGCGGGGCTTGCGCAAAGGCGGCTTCACGCTCGAACGATTCGCCGCCGCAGCACGGCTCAGAGACGGGATCGGCGAAGTGCGCGGCTCGATCGCGGGATCGCGCGGACGGGCCTTCGCCATCCAGTCGGTCGTGCAGGTTTCGCCCGATCGCTATGTCGTCGCGGCATCGGGTACGCTCGACGGTCGCCCGATCACGCTGCTGACCCCGGCGATCGTGACGCGCGGCGGCGATGGATGGACGATGGCGCCGACCACGCTCGGCTTCGCGGGTGGCGAGGTGAAGCTGGGCGGGCGCGTTGGCGATGCCGGTCTCGCGTTCGACGCCGGATTGACTCGACTGCCGCTCGCGGTGCTCGATATCGGCTATCCGGGGCTCGGCCTTGCCGGCACCGCATCGGGAACGGTGCACTATGCCGGCGGCGCTGGCCTGCCGACGGGGCGCGTGGACCTTACGATCCGCGGCCTGTCGCGATCCGGGCTGGTCCTCGCGTCGCGGCCGATCGATGTCGGACTGGCCGCAGTGTTGGGCGCGGACAGGATCGGGCTGCGCGCGGTGATGGCCAGCGACGGCCGAACGATCGGTCGCGCACAGGGCCAGCTGACGCTCGGCGCCGGGACGGACATCGCCGCGCGGGTCGCCGGCGCCGGCCTGTTCGCGCAGCTTCGCTATACCGGCCCCGCGGATACGCTGTGGCGACTGACGGGCATCGAGCTGTTCGACCTGTCGGGCCCCGTGGCGATCGGCGCCGATGCGGCCGGGCGGATCGGCGCGCCGGTCATCCGCGGCATCCTGCAGGCGAACGGTGCGCGGATCGAAAGCGCGACGACCGGCACCGTGCTGACCAATGTGCAGGCTGCGGGCCGCTTCGACGGATCGCGGCTGGTCATCGACCGGCTGGCGGCGGATGCCGGCAAGGGAGGCCGCGTCACCGGCACCGGGGCGTTCGATTTCGCCGCGCCACGCGGTGTCGGCATCGATATCGCGCTGAAGGCCGATGCCGCGGTCATGATCGCGCGCGACGATATCGGCGCGACCGTGACCGGACCGCTATCGTTCAAGTCGAACGGATCGGGCGGCACGATCGCGGGCGACCTGACGCTCGACCGCAGCCGATACCGCCTGGGCCAGGCGACCGCCGCCAGCGCGGTGCCGCAGCTGAACATCCGCGAGATCAACCTTCCCGGTGGCGGCGAGGAGGAGGACGCTCCTCCCGCACCCTGGACGCTCGCGATCAAGGCGCATGCGGGCAAGGGCCTGCTGGTAAGTGGGCTAGGCCTGTCGAGCGAATGGAGCGCCGACCTGACGATCGCCGGGGCGCCCGACAATCCCGCGATCGCCGGCCGCGCGACGCTGATCCGCGGCGATTATGCCTTTGCCGGCCGCGAATTCCAGCTCCAGCGCGGGATCATCCGCTTCACCGGCGACGTACCCGCCAACCCGGCGCTCGATATCGAGGCCAATGCCGATGCGACCGGTCTGAACGCCACGATCCGCGTCACGGGCAACGCGCTGAAGCCGGAGATCGGTTTCACCAGTACTCCCGCCTTGCCCCAGGACGAATTGCTCTCGCGCCTGCTCTTCGGCACGTCGATCGCGAACCTGTCCGCGCCCGAGGCGCTGCACCTCGCCGCCGCGGTTGCCGGGTTGCAGGGCGGCGGCGGGGGGCTGAACCCGATCAACGCGGTCCGCCGCGCCGCCGGTCTCGACCGCCTCCGCTTCCTGCCCCCGGACCCGCAAACCGGCCAGGGCACCGCGATCGCGGCGGGCAAGTACGTGACACGCAAGCTGTACGCGGAGATCGTGACCGACGGTCAGGGGTACAACGCCACCCAGGTCGAATTCCAGGTCACCCGGTGGCTGTCGCTGCTGTCGAGCATTTCGACGCTCGGCCGGCAAAGTGCGAACGTGCGGGTGTCGAAGGACTATTGAGGCCGCAGCCCGGGGTTTCTCGCATCGTCGGGACGGCCTATCGATGCGACTTATGCTCTACCTCTTCATGAAAGCCGCTATCTCGGGTGTGCTGATCGCGATCGCCTCGACGGTGGCCAAGAGATATCCCGGCGTCGGCGCGCTCGTGGCGTCGCTGCCGCTCGTATCCGTACTGGGGATGATGTGGTTGTGGCACGACCGCCCGGACACGGCGAACATGGCGGCGCATGTCGGTGCGACCTTTTGGTACGTCCTGCCGTCGCTACCGATGTTCCTGCTGATCCCGGCACTGCTTCGACACGGGGTCGGCTTCTGGGCCGCGCTGGCGCTCGGCTGTGGGCTTACCGTGACGCTGTATGCGGCGATGACCTGGATCGCGCCGCGGTTCGGCATGCAGCTGTAAGGGACGCTGCCGGCCGAACCTGCGACGGATAATCGGCCTCAGTGCTTCTTGCAGGACATGAACCGACCCTTCCCACCCCGGCAGGCTGCGG
>CAXTVB010000040.1:13669-14420 GCA_964247555.1 uncultured Sphingomonas sp.
TGCCGGATGGGAGGGCTGGACGCTGCCGGCGTTGCAGCGTGCGGCGGGTGCGGATTTGGCGGGAGGGCATTTCGCGAAATGACCCTTCGCGTCGCGGCAGGGTGCGGCGACTACGGGGGTAGCGACCATCAGCGCGGCGGCTGCAATGACGAGCGTGCGAAGCATTTTTCATTCTCCATGCCGTTGAAGGGCAAGGAGACGATACGCCGATTAGTCCAAAACCGCCAAATCGACGGCGGATATGTCCTAATATACGCGCGGTGCGCCGGCGGTTCCCGACAGGGCGCAATGCGGCGACCCGCATACCGGAAGCTGCACGCCATAAGAGTTGGATAGAAGTAGCTCGCCGTGCACCGGACGATCGACGCGCCGACCATAGTCGAACGCGCGAGCGACGACGGTGGAGCGCTCGGAAAGCCGCTCGACGTGGAGCTTCGGTCATCCCACGGCGACTCTGCCGCGGTCACGCATGGCTCCCAGGGAAGCGGCACCGCGCCGCTCCCCCGGGGATCGGGACGTCAGGCGGGCGCGCCGACGACGGTCTTCACTTCCATGAAATCGGTCAGCCCGTAGCGGCCATTTTCGCGGCCGTTGTCCGATTGCTTGTACCCGCCGAACGGCGCGCCGATGTCCGGGCTCCAGGAATTGATCGTGACCAGCCCCGCGCGCAGCTTCGGCGCGACCTTCGCCGCCGCCGGCGGATCGCCCGGGATGCTCGGGGAGAGGCCGTACGGCGTGTCGTTTGCGATGC
>CAXTVB010000041.1:0-13993 GCA_964247555.1 uncultured Sphingomonas sp.
GGGCACCGCCACCTGGAAGCCGTTGACCGCCTCCAGCCGGATGTCGGGACTGAGGAACCCGCTGTCGTTGCCGCCGCCGGTCGGTGCGGAAAAGACCGGCAGGGGGACCGTCGGCAGGCCGAACAGGTTCATCCGCGCGCCGGCGAAATAGATGCGTTGGCGATTCGGACGATAGGTCACGCGCACCGCGGTGATCTTCCAGGACGGCTCCTTCGGGCAGCCGGCAGCGTTCGTGACCCCGCACGGCGTATAGGCCGCATCACGTAGGTTGACCGTACCGTCCGCATCACGCGTGCCCGTCCGCGCCGCGATCCGCCCGCCGCGTTCCAGCACCACCAGCATGTTGTCGACCACGCCGTCCTTCAACGAATCGGTCAGGTTGATCGAATCGCCATAGGCCACGTCGCCCTGTGGATTGGTGATGGCGACGTTGCCGGTGGCGACGACCTTGCCGGTGTTGCGATCCCACACGACGGTGTCGGCCCGCAGCCGGTTTCCGGTGCGATACATGCGGACGTCGCCCGTCGCCGTCACGATTTCGGTGTTGGTATTATATTCCAGCGTCGTCGCGCTGAACTGCACCTGATCGTCGCCGACGGGCGGCGTCGTGTCGGACGGCGCGGGCGCGGGCGCGGGCGGCGGCGGCGCGACGGCGCGCGACTGCAGGTCCTGCGCAGCGGCGGGGGCGGCGGCGAGCGCGAGTGCCAACGCACAGCCGGCCAGCAGGTCGAAACGCAACACGATCCTGGAACAACCCCTTATGGCACCACGCGAACCGTCCCGAACGGCAGCGCGCCACCAGTCGCCTATCGCATCCGATCGACCCCGCTGCAATCGTCCGCGCTTTACCCCGCGCGGCGAACAGGCCTAGAGCCGCGACGCACCCCCCGGGAACATCACCGAAAGCCTTTCGCAATGAAGATCGAATTCATATCCACCGTCGCCGCCGATGCCGCGATCCTCGTCCTGCCCGTCGCCAAGGACGGCCTGACGCGCATCCGCTGGCCCGACGCGCTGCCAGCGGCATCGTCGGTCGCTCGAAGCGCAGCCGCCGCCGCGCGGTTCGCGGGGGAAGCGGGGGCGGTCGTCGACCTGTTCGTCGATGCCGGCAACGGCGGCGTTCGCCATTTGCTCCTGCTGGGCGTGGGCGCGGGTGCCGAAACCGATTGGGAGAAGGCGGGCGGCGCGCTGACCGCCAAGCTGCTGACTTCGGGCGCGACGAGCGCGACGGTCGATCTCGCCGCGATTCCGGATTCGCCGTCGGCGAAGGCCGCGGCGCGTTTCGCGGGCACCGTCGAACAGCGCGCCTGGCGCTACGATATCTACCGCACGAAACTGCCCGAAAAGGCGAAGCCGACCTTGACCGAGGTCGTGATCGCCGGCGCCCCGGCGGGCACCGACGCGGCATGGACGCATGCGGATGCGGTGACGAAGGGCATGGATCTGACCCGCTGGCTCGTCGCGACGCCGCCCAACATCCTCTACCCCGAAAGCTTCGTCGAGAAGGTCACGAAGGACGTCGAGGGCCTGGGGCTCGAGGTCATCGTCATCGACGAGCCGCAAATGACCGAATTCGGCATGGGTGCGCTGCTAGGCGTCAGTCAGGGATCGCGGCGCGAAGCCCGTATCCTGGCGCTGAAGTGGAACGGTGCGGGCGAGGGCGATCCCGCGGTGGCACTGGTCGGCAAGGGCGTGACCTTCGACACCGGCGGCATCTCGATCAAGCCCGCTGCTGGCATGGAAGACATGAAGTGGGACATGGGCGGTGCAGGGGCCGTCGCCGGCGCGATGAAGGCGATCGCGCTCCGCAAGGCGAAGGCGAACATCATCGGCGTCATGGGCCTGGTCGAGAATATGCCCGACGGCAACGCGCAGCGTCCGGGCGATGTCGTGACCTCGATGTCGGGGCAGACGATCGAGGTCATCAACACCGATGCCGAGGGGCGCCTGGTGCTGTGCGACTGCATCACCTGGGTGCAGCGCACGTACCGGCCGAAGACGATCGTCGATCTCGCGACGCTCACCGGCGCGATGATCGTCGCGTTGGGCAGCGAGCATGGCGGCATCTTCGCGAACGACGACGCGCTGGCCGACCAGTTGCTGGCGGCGGGCAGGGCCACCGGCGACCTGCTGTGGCGCTTCCCGCTGTCGGATGCCTACGACAAGCTGATCGACTCGCCGATCGCCGACATGAAGAATGTCGGCCCGCGCGGCGCGGGGTCGATCACCGCGGCGCAGTTCATCCAGCGCTTCGTCGACGATGGGGTGACGTGGGCGCATCTCGATATCGCCGGCATGGTCTGGTCGGACAAGGCGGGGTCGACCTACGACAAGGGCGCGACGGGCTATGGCGTCCGGTTGCTGGACCGGTTCGTGGCGGACGTTTTCGAGGGGTGACCGTCATCACCCTCACCCTCACCCTCACCCTTCCGGCGCTTCGCGCCTCCTTCCCTCTCCCAGCGGGAGAGGGAAGAGACGCCGAAGGCGGCGAAGGGTGAGGGCGACGGGAGTTTGAAGATGCAGGTCGACTTCTACCACCTCACCGCCGCTCCGCTCGACCGCGTCCTTCCCCAGATTGCGGAGAAGGTGCTGGCCAGCGGTGCCCGGCTGCTGATCGTCGCGGATGACGCGGGCCAGCGCGCTGCGCTCGACCGGCTGCTCTGGACCTACGCCCCCGAAAGCTTCCTGCCGCATGCGCAGGCGGGCCGGGAGGGCGATGCCGCCCAACCGGTGCTGATCGCCGCCGAGGTCGAACCCGCCAACGGCGCGCGGACCGTCGCGATCGTCGACGGTCGCTGGCGCGACGCGGCGCTGGCCTTCGACCGCGCCTTCCATCTCTTCGACGACGAGGCGATCCGCGAGGCGCGGCTCGCCTGGAAGGCGCTATCGGACCGCGAGGGCGTCGAGCGCCGCTACTGGAAACAGAACGACGCCGGGCGCTGGGAACAGGCCGCCTAGTTGCTTTCGCGGCGACCCGGCTCTAGGGCGACGCCACTTTTCCAAGCACAACCAACCACAGGAGCCCGTGACCATCATGGCCGCGAACCGTACCTTTTCGATCATCAAGCCCGATGCCACGCGTCGCAACCTGACCGGCGCGGTCACCACGATGCTGGAGGATGCCGGCCTGCGCATCGTCGCGTCGAAGCGCATCCACATGTCGCGCGACCAGGCCGAAGGGTTCTACGCGGTCCACAAGGAGCGCCCCTTCTTCAACGATCTCGTCGAATTCATGATCTCGGGCCCCGTCGTCGTCCAGGTGCTGGAGGGCGAGAACGCCATGCAGCGCAACCGCGACATCATGGGCGCGACCAATCCCGCGAACGCCGAACCCGGCACGATCCGCAAGGAGATCGCGGAATCGATCGAGGCGAACACCGTCCACGGGTCGGATTCGGACGAGAATGCCGAGATTGAGATCGCGTATTTCTTCAAGCCGGAAGAGATCGTCGGCTGATATCTATCTCCCGTCGCCCCGGCCTCGAGCCGGGGTCCCGCTTCTTCAGCCAAGGCAGGGTAGCGGGACCCCGGATCGAGTCCGGGGTGACGATGACTATTCTCGGCTCAACTTCCACAGCGCATCGAGCGTCGCCTGCGAGCCCGCGGCCGTGCGTGACCGGAACCCGGTGATCGTCAGCATGCGACCGCGCAGGAATCGGCCGCGCGTCCGCCAGACGATGTCGTAGATACCGGTCTTCGCCCGCTGCGCATCGCCGTCGCCGTAGGTATAGCTGATCAGGATCGGCAACCGCCCGACCTGGTCGCCACCCTTGCCGGCAATGGCGTCGAGCAACGGCCGCTCGAACCAGTCGCGATCGATCGTCTGATCCACCGCATCCTTCGCACCGGTCGCGAGCGGGGTGGGGAAGGCGACGCGCACGTCGCGCAACTCGTGCCGCTCGTCGCGCAGCAGCGCGACCGAATCGCCGCCGTGCGACACCAGGCCGCGCAGTTCGAAGCGGCCCTTCTCCTGCGCCGCCGACGTCTCCGCCTGGACGCGCGCGGTCTGGTCGGCACGGTGATCCGACCAGCTCGTGTAGAGCGACAGCGCGCCGATCAGGACACCAGCGACCGCCACCACTTCGGCGAGCGATACCCAGCGGCGGCGGGTGCGCGCGGCCTCGGCGCGGTCGGCGGGGGTATCGCTCAACGCCCACCCGCTTCCAGCAGGCGCCGCGGCGCGACGAGTTCCCAGCTGATCGCGATCCGGTCGCCGACGCGGTCCCAGTCGGTATCCGGGCGGTCGAGCCGCATCGCGATCCAGCCGGAAGGTCCGAGATAGGCGGGCTTGAAATAGCAATCGGCATCCATCTCGATCAGCATCGCCTGTTCCTCGGCGCCGCTGGTCTTCACGATCACGACGGTCTCGTCGTCGCCGTGATGGTCGTGCCAGAAATACGCGAAGAAGCGGCCACCCTCGATATGGAAGCCGGGGGAGCCGTGCGACGGCCGCTCGCGCGCCTCGGGCAATGCGAGGCAGAGGTCGCGGATGCGGGCGAGTTCGGTGGCGGGATTGGGGCTCATCGTGCGACGAATGCTGACAGAATGCGCGGGTAAAGGCCATGCTCCGCCTGCAACACCCGCTCGGCGAGCGTGTCGGGGGTGTCGCCGGGTTCGATCGGCACCTCGGCCTGGCCCAATACCGCGCCGCCATCCAGTTCCTCGGTGACGACATGTACCGAACAGCCGGCGACCGCATCGCCCGCCGCGATCGCGCGGGCATGCGTGTCGAGGCCCTTGTACTTGGGCAGTAGCGACGGATGGATATTAACGATCCGCCCACGCCAGCGCGCGACGAAATCGTCCGACAGCAGCCGCATATAGCCCGCCAGCGCGATCGTCTCGACGCCCGCGGACCGCAGCGCCGCGTCGATGGCCGCCTCGTAGGCAACCTTGCCGATGCCTTTGGGCGACAAGGCGAACGTTTCGATCCCGCGGTCACGCGCCCAGGCGAGGCCGGGGGCATCGGGCCTGTCGGAGCCGACGAGCGCGACGGTATAGCCGTGCGCCTGTTCGACGAGCGCCATCATGTTCGATCCCCGACCGGAGATCAGGATGCCGACCTTCGTCATTTCAGTTCGTTCCCCCGCGAAAGCGGGGGCCCAGGGGCCACAAAGGGTGTCGCCCGTGATCCTGGGCTCCCGCGTTCGCGGGAGAACGGCGCGGTGTGGCGGATCAGCGCATCACCCATGTTCGTGGGTCGCGGTCCAATCCCCACGCGCGCTCCACGTCTCGTCCGATCCCCGCACCGTGCAGCCCCGCTTCCCCGCCTCGACGCCGCCGATACGGTGCACCGTCTCGCCCGCCGCTTCCAGCGCACCCGCGACCCCATCGGCATCGTCGGCACCCACGACCACCGCCATCCCGATCCCGCAATTGAACGTCCGCGCCATCTCGCCCGGCTCGATCCCGCCCTGCGCCTGCAGGAACGCCATCAGTCGGGTCTGCGGCCAGGCGTCCGCATCGACGACCGCATGCGTCCCCTCGGGCAGTACGCGCGGAATGTTTTCCAGCAGTCCGCCGCCGGTGATGTGCGCCAGCCCCTTGATGCCGCCGGTCGCGAGCACGGGCAGCAACGCCTTCACGTAGATCCGCGTCGGCGCCATCAGCAGGTCGATCAGCAACCGGTCCTGGTCGAACATCGCCGGCCGGTCGAGCTTCCAGCCCTTGTCCGCGGCCAGTCGGCGCACCAGCGAGAAGCCGTTCGAATGCACGCCCGACGATTCGAGCCCCAGGATCACGTCCCCCGCCGCGATCGTAGCACCTGTCAGCACCCGGTCACGCTCGACCGCGCCGACGCAGAACCCCGCGAGATCATAGTCGCCCTCGGCATACATGCCCGGCATTTCGGCGGTCTCGCCGCCGATCAGCGCGCAGCCCGCCTGGCGGCAGCCTTCGGCGATCGAGGCGATCACGCGTTCGGCAATCCCCTGATCTAGCTTGGCCGTCGCGTAGTAATCGAGAAAGAACAAAGGCTCCGCGCCCTGGACGATCAGGTCGTTGGCGCACATCGCGACCAGATCGACGCCGACCCCCGCATGCCGGTCCCAGTCGATCGCGAGCTTCAGCTTGGTGCCGACGCCGTCGTTCGCCGCGACCAGCAGCGGATCGACGAAGCCCGCCGCTTTCAGGTCGAAGAAGCCGCCGAACCCGCCGATCTCCGCGTCCGCGCCCTTGCGCTTCGTCGCGCGAACGAGCGGACCGATCGCGCGGACCAGCGCGTTTCCCGCGGCGATCGAGACGCCGGCATCGGCATAGGTATAGGGTGCGTTGCGGCGATCGCTGTCGGACATGACGGGGTTGCTACTCACATCGCGCTTGGATTTCCATGGCCGCTTCGCCAAAAGGCATGGCGATGCGTATCCGGCCGACCCTCAAACCATTCGGCCTGGCCGTTCTCGTGCTCGGCGCGGCCACGGCGGTCGCGCAGATCGACGGCACCCACGGCGTCGCGCCGATCGACAGCGCGGGCAGTTACGAAGTGGCGGGCATTACGGTCGACGTGGCGGCGAAGACCCCGGACGCCGCGCGGCTGGGCGGCTGGCGACTGGCGCAGCGCAAGGCCTGGGTGCAATTGTCGAAGCGGTTGGGCGGCCAGGGCACCATGCTGTCCGACGGTGCGCTGGATGCCATCGTGTCGGGGATCGTCGTCGAGCACGAGGAGATCGGCCCCAACCGCTATATCGCGAAACTGGGCGTGCTGTTCGACCGCGCACGCGCCGGATCGATCCTGGGCATTTCCGCCTATGCCGATCGTTCGCCGCCGATGCTGGTCGTCCCGGTCCAATATTCGGCCGGCACGGGGCAGGTGTTCGAGCAGCAGACCGACTGGCAACAGGCCTGGGCGCGGTTCCGGACCGGCAACAGCGCGATCGACTATGTCCGGCCCGCCGGCACCGGCCCCGATTCGCTGCTGCTGACGGTGGGCCAGACGCAGCGTCCCGACCGGGCGTGGTGGCGCAGGATCATCGACCAGTACGGCGCGACCGATATCCTGATCCCGACCGTCCGGCTGTATCGGCAGTGGCCCGGCGGTCCGGTGATCGGCGTGTTCCAGGCCCGGTACGGTCCCGACGATCATGCGCTAGGCCAGTTCACGCTGCGCGTGGGGAATGGTGCCGGGGTGCCGCAACTCCTCGATACCGGGGTCAAGCGGCTCGACGACCTGTATCAGGCTGCGTTGCGCAGCGGCGCGCTGCGGCCCGATCCCAGCCTTCTCCCGCTACCGTCGCCGACCGCGACTCCGACCGACGACAGCGTGGCGACCGACGATGCGACGCTGGCGCAGATCGTCGGCGATGTCGGGTCGACCGGGCAGGGGATCCCCATCTCCATCCAGTTCGATACCCCCGGCGCCGCGGCGGTGTCGGCGACAGAGGGCGTGCTGCGCGGCATACCGGGCGTACGCTCCGCCGCCACGACCAGCCTGGCGCTGGGCGGCGTGTCGGTGCTGCGCGTCGTCTATGACGGCGATCCGGGGTCGCTGAAATCCGCGCTGGAGGTGCGCGGCTATCAGGTGCTGGGCGACGGACAGTCGCTGCGCATCCGCCGGGCGCCGCAATTGCTGCCCTCCGGCCTACCCGCGGACGGCGCGCCCGCGGGATGAGCCAGATGGCGCTTCCGCTCGGCTGGCCGGCGGACCCGAGGGCCGATTCGTTCATCGTGACGCCGTCGAACGCCCGCGCGGCGCACCTGCTCGATCATTGGGGCACCTGGCCGGTGAAGGCGGCGCTGCTGACGGGGCCGCGCAAATCGGGGCGTAGCCTGCTCGCGCGGATCTTCGCGGCGAAGAGTGGTGGCGCGATCCTCGACGATGCGGATCATGCCGCCGAAGCCGACGTCTTCCACGCCTGGAACCGCGCGCAGGCGGATCGCCGGCCGCTCGTGATCGTCGCCGAGGTCGCGCCTCCCGCCTGGGCCGTGGCACTGCCCGATCTGCGGTCGCGGCTGGCGGCCAGCACGGCGGCGACGATCGACCCGCCCGACGATGCGCTGGTCCGCGCGCTGCTGGCGCATCTGTTCCACCGGCGGGGGCTGGACGCGCGGCCCGATCTGGTCGACTGGCTGGCGACCCGGATCGAGCGGAGTCATCTGGCCGTCATACGCACGGTCGATACGCTGGAGCAGGAAGCGACCGAGCGCCGGAAGCGCTTGTCGATCCCGTTCGCGCGCGCCACCTTGCGGGACGCCGGGCTATTGGCCGACAGGGAGCCGCTGGAGAAACGATGAACCGCCCCGCCCATCTCGCGCGTCTCGCCGATGTCGACGACGATCCGTTCGTCAATCAGCCGAACGACCGCTATTTCAATCGCGAACTGTCCTGGCTCGCGTTCAACCGCCGCGTGCTGGACGAGGCGTGCAACCAGGCGCACCCTCTGCTGGAGCGGTTGCGGTTCCTGTCGATCTCTGGATCGAACCTCGACGAATTCTTCATGGTCCGCGTCGCGGGGCTGAAGGGGCAGCAGCTGCAGGATGTCGACAACCGGTCGGCGGACGGGCTGACCGCGGGGCAGCAGCTGGTCGCGATCACCGCCACGGCGGACGAACTGATGAGCGACCAGCAGAAGGTCTGGGCGCAGCTGCGCGTGCTGTTGGACGAAGCCAACGTACATGTCCTGCGCCGCGACGAGATCGACGACGAGGCCTCGTCCTGGCTGGAGACCTATTTCCGCGAACAGCTGTTCCCCGTGCTGACCCCGCAGGCGCTCGACCCGGCCCACCCGTTCCCGTTCATCCCCAACAAGGGGCTGTCGCTGATCTTCGACCTCGTCCGCCTGTCGGACAGCGAACCGGTGCGCGAGCTGGTGATGCTGCCCGCGACGATGGCGCGCTATGTCCGGCTGCCCGGCGAGGTCGCGCGCTATGCCGCGATCGAATCGATCGTGAAGCGGTTCGCGCCCGTCCTCTTCCCCGGCTACCGCATGGTCGGCGCGGGTGCGTTCCGGGTGCTGCGCGACAGCGATATCGAGATCGAGGAGGAAGCGGAGGACCTCGTCCGATATTTCGCCAACGCCATCAAGCGGCGTCGGCGCGGCCGGGTCATCCGGCTGGAGCTCGAGACGAACCTGCCGGATCCGCTGGCCGCCGCGCTCAAGGAAGAGCTGGGCGGCGCGGACGCGATCATCACCGAAAGCGGCGACCTGCTCGGTATTTCGGACCTGGACGGCGTCGTCGACGAGGATCGTCCCGACCTGAAATTCCCGCCCTATTCGCCACGCTTCCCCGAACGCATCCGCGAATTCGGCGGCGACTGCTTCGCGGCGATCCGCGCGAAGGACATCGTCGTCCACCATCCGTACGAGACGTTCGAGGTCGTGATCGCCTTCCTGCGCCAGGCGGCGGCGGATCCCGACGTGGTCGCGATCAAGCAGACGCTCTACCGCGCCGGCAAGCAGTCCGCGGTCATCAACGCGCTGATCGCGGCGGCGGAGGCCGGGAAGTCGGTCACCGCGGTCGTGGAGCTGAAGGCGCGCTTCGACGAGGAGCAGAACATGCTCTGGGCGTCCGCGCTGGAACGCGCAGGCGTGCAGGTCGTCTACGGCTTCATCGACTGGAAGACGCATGCAAAGGTGTCGATGGTGGTGCGCCGGGAGAGCGGGCAGTTCCGCACCTATTGCCACTTCGGCACGGGCAACTATCACCCGATCACCGCGCGCATCTACACCGACTTGAGCTTCTTCACCGCCGATCCGCAGACCGGGCGCGATGCGGCGCAGATGTTCAACTACATCACCGGCTATGTCGAACCCGTCGACATGAACGTCATGAGTCTCAGCCCGCGCGACCTGCGGCCGAAGCTGGTCGAGATGATCGACGTCGAGATCGCGAACGCGCGGGCCGGCAAACCGGCGGCGATCTGGGCGAAGGTCAACAGCCTGGTCGATCCCGCGATCATCGAGAAACTGTACGAGGCGAGCGGCGCGGGGGTCGAGATCGACCTGGTCATCCGCGGCATCTGCTGCCTGCGGCCGGGTGTCGAGGGGATGTCGGAGAATATCCGCGTCAAGTCGATCATCGGCCGCTTCCTGGAACACAGCCGCATCTGCGCCTTCGGCAACGGCAAGGCATTGCCCAATGACGGCGCGAGGGTCTTCATCTCGTCCGCCGACTGGATGCCGCGCAATTTCGACCGACGCGTGGAATATCTGTTGCCGATCACCAACCCGACCGTGCACGATCAGATCCTGGACCAGGTGATGGTCGCCAACCTGATCGACAACGAACAGAGTTGGGAATTGGAGAGCGACGGCAGCTATGTCCGCGACGAACCCGGCGACAAGCCGTTCAATCTCCACCGCTATTTCATGACCAACCCTTCGCTGTCCGGGCGCGGCGCGGCGCTGGGAGAATCGGAGGCGGTGCCCACATTGTCGCTCAGGCGAAGCCGTTGAGCGTCGCGACGCTGCTCTTTCGGAAACCCCAGGGGACTACCGCGTCGTCCGCGATTGCCACCACGGACCCGCGTACCGCGATCATCGACATCGGATCGAATTCGGTCCGCCTCGTCGTCTATCAGGGGCCGGCGCGGATCCCCGCGATCCTGTTCAACGAAAAGGTGATGGCCGGGCTCGGCCGCGGGCTGGCGGCGACGGGGTCGATCGACCGGTCCGCGCTGGCCGCGGCACAGACCGCGCTTGCGCGCTTCGCTGCGGTTGCGCGTGAAATGGACGTGACGACGCTGCGCACCATTGCCACCGCCGCGGTGCGCGACGCGGCGAATGGGGGCGAACTGATCGCCGCAGCGAACGCACTCGGGCTCGAGGTCGAGATACTGTCCGGCGAACAGGAGGCACGCGGGGCGGGGGAGGGCGGTTTGTCGGCGATCCCCGATGCGGACGGCATCGTCGGCGAGCTCGGCGGGGGCAGCGTCGAACTGGTCCGCGTCCGCGGTGGCCGGATCGAGGATCGCATCTCCTTTCCACTCGGCGTGCTGCGGATCGCGGCGGTCCGCGCGCGGCGCGGCAAGGTGTTCGAACGGATGGTGACGCGGATGATCCGCGATGCCGGCTGGACCGGGCGGGGGGCGGGCCTGCCCTTGTATCTGGTCGGCGGATCCTGGCGCGCGCTGGCGCGGCTGGACATGAACCTCACCGATTATCCGCTGCCGGTGATCCATCAATATCCGATGCCGGCGACCACGATCGCGCGGCTGGGCCGGACGATCTCGCATCTCGGCAAGCCGCGCCTCAAGGCGATCGGCGGACTGTCGTCGGGACGTGCCGGCACGCTGTCGGATGCTACCGCGTTGCTGGCCGTGCTGCTACGCGAGCTTCGGACGACGCACACGATCGTATCCGCCTTCGGCCTGCGCGAGGGCATGATGTTCGCCATGCTGGACGACGCGACGCGCGCGCTCGATCCGCTGGTCGTAGCCGCACGCGAGGAGGGTCGGCTGCTCGGGCGGTTCCCCGAACATGGCGACTTGCTCGATCGCTGGATCGCGCCCTTGTTCGCGCACGAAACCCCGGCATTGGCGCGGCTGCGGCACGTCGCCTGCCTGTTGGCGGATGTCGGCTGGCGCGCCAACCCGGAGTTTCGTGCCGAACGGGGCGTCGAGATCGCCCTGCACGGCAACTGGGTCGCGATCGAGGCGAACGGACGCGCGATGGTGGCGCAGGCGCTGTTCACCGGCCTCGGCGGCGGGCTGACCGCGCCGGAACCGTTGGCGCAACTGGCGACTGCGGAGGAATTGCAGACCGCAGTCGCCTGGGGGCTGGCGATCCGCCTGGGCCAGCGGATGAGCGGCGGCTTGGCGGGGCCGCTGCAGCGTACGCGCGTTGCCGATACCGGGACGTCGCTGGTGCTGCATCTCGCCGCCGGGGACCGCGACCTGTACGGCGAGGCGGTGGAACGGCGGCACGTGGCTCTGGCGGCGAAACTGACGCTGAAGGCGAAGATCGAGACGGATTGACACATCGTCATGCCGGGCTCGTCCCGGCATCCAGAGTTACGACGGGCACCGCTTGCGGCTCTGGATCCCGGGACAAGCCCGGGATGACGGAGGATGAGGGCTAAACCGCCTCCGTCCGCGTCATCTTCAACTTGCCCCCCTTGACCACGAACCCGAGCCGCCCCTCGACCAGGTCCAGCGCATCGCGCCCGAACTGGTCGAACCGCCAACCCTCCAGCATCGGCAGCCCGGTGCGGACCCCGGCCGCCAGCGCCTCCAGCTCGTCGCTCCGCGCCAGCAGCTTGGACGCGACGTCGATGTCGCGCGAGCGGATCTTCAGCAGCAGCTTCAGCAGGTCCGCGACCAGCGATCCGTCCTTGCCCAGCCCCGGCTTGCGATCGTCGCGCGCCGGCAGTTCGTCCGCGGTCATCGGCACCGCGCCGTCCAGCGCCGCCATCAGCCGCATGCCGATATCGTTCGTCGCCCAGCTGGCGGACAGGCCGCGGACCTTCGCCAGGTCGACCTGCTTGCGCGGCGGATGCCCCGCCATGTCGGCGAGCGTCTCGTCCTTGACGATACGGCCGCGCGGCAGGTCCTTGCCCTGCGCCTCGATCTCGCGCCACTTGGCGAGAACGCGCAGCCGGCCCAGCACGTCGGGCTTGCGCCCCGCGACCTTCACCCGCTTCCAGGCCTCTTCGGGGTCGTTCGCATAGTTGGACGGATCGGCCAGCCGCTCCATCTCTTGGTCCAGCCAGTCGCCGCGCCCCGTCTTGCGCAGCCGTTCCAGCATCTTGGGAAAGATCGCCGAAAGATGCGTCACGTCGCCGATCGCATATTCGATCTGCCGCGCATCCAGCGGGCGCCGGCTCCAGTCGGTGAAACGCGCGCCCTTGTCGACGACGATCCCCAGCCAACTGTCGACCAGGTTCGAATAGCCGATCTGCTCGCCTTGCCCCAGCGCCATCGCCGCGACCTGCGTGTCGAACAGCGGATGCGGTGTCTTGCCGGTCAGGTTGTAGACGATCTCGATATCCTGCCCCCCGGCGTGGAAGACCTTCAGCACCTCCTCGTTGTCGACCAGCAGCGACAGCAGGGGCCCCAGGTCCAGGCCCTTCGCCATCGGGTCGATCGCCGCGGCTTCGTTGGTGTCCGCGATCTGGATCAGGCAAAGTTCGGGGTAGAAGGTACTCTCCCGCATGAACTCGGTATCGACCGTGACGAAGTCGGCCTTGGCGAGGCGGGTGCAGAGCGCGGCGAGGGTTTCGCTGTCGGTGATCAACGGGTGGATATGCATCGCACGGTCCATAGCGAGGGTTGCGCGCCTTGACAAAGAGGGGTGGGGGAGGGAAGCGCCCGCATCCAATTCCCGTCATCCCAGCGAAGGCTGGGATCTCCCCGTTGCCGAGCTCGCGCTTGCCGCATGAGATCCCAGCCTTCGCTGGGATGACGTATGAAAGACGAGATATGCACGCCTACCGCACCCACAATTGCGCCGCCCTCCGTCCCGCCGATGTCGGCCAGGAGGTCCGCGTCTCCGGCTGGGTCCACAAGAAGCGGGATCACGGCGATCTCGTCTTTATCGACCTGCGCGACCATTACGGCATCACCCAGATCGTCACTGACGTGTCCGGCCCCGCCTTCGCGGTGATCGAGAAGTTGAAGAACGAAAGCGTCGTCACGATCACCGGCACCGTCACCGCGCGCGCGCCCGACGCGGTGAATCCGAATCTCGCGACCGGCGGCATCGAAGTGCGCGCCACCGCAGCGGTCGTCCAGTCCGCCGCGCAGGAGCTGCCGATGCCGGTCGCGGGCGAGGCCGAATACCCTGAGGATATCCGCCTGCGCTACCGTTTCCTCGACCTGCGGCGCGAGCGGTTGCACGCGAACATCATGCTGCGCTCGAACGTCATCACGTCGCTCAGGCAGCGGATGAACGGGCAGGGCTTCACCGAATTCCAGACCCCGATCCTGACCGCCTCGTCGCCCGAAGGCGCGCGCGACTATCTCGTCCCCAGCCGCGTCCATCCCGGCAAATTCTACGCGCTCCCCCAGGCGCCGCAGATGTTCAAGCAGCTGCTGATGGTCGCGGGCTTCGACCGCTAT
>CAXTVB010000042.1:0-10980 GCA_964247555.1 uncultured Sphingomonas sp.
GCATCAGGCACAGCAGCAGGCCGCTGCTGCGGTCGCCGCCCAGCAGGCGCTGGCCGCGCAGGCGGCGCAACAGGCAGCGGCGGCGAAGGCGGCTGCGCAACAGGCCGCCGCCGCCCAGGCCGCCCAGGTCGCAGCCCAGGAAGCCGCGGCGACCGCCGCCGCGAAACAAGCCGCGACGCTGCAGTCGACGATCGCCGCCGCGGCCGCGGCCGCGGCCTCCGCCATCAGCCAGCAGGCGACCGCCGCCGCCAACGCGACCGGCCTCATCAACGCGCTGCTCGGGCCCGGCAAGGACGACGGCAAGGGCAATGGCGGCGGTGGCAACGGCAAGGGTATCGGCAACGGCAAGCATGGCTGATCGTCGGATCGGACGGCGGCGCGCCGGCGTGCACGCCGCGCCCGATCGCGGCGGTGTCGATCAGGGGCGCGGCGTGCGTATCGCAATCGTCCTGGTCGCGCTGCTCGTCGCGACGTTCGCGATCGGCGGCGGGATCGGGCAGGGGACCGAACGCGATCTGCGGACGATGCGCGCAGGCTGGCGTGAGCATGCCGCGTCGGGCAACGTCGTCGTCGTCGAAGTCGACGCGCGCAGCATCGCCGCGCTCGATCACTGGCCCTGGCCGCGGCGGTATTTGGCACAGGCGCTCGATCGGATCCGCGCGGGTCACGCCCGGTCGGTCGCGTTCGACGTCGACTTCTCGTCGCGTTCCACCCCCGCCGACGACGCGCTGTTCGCCGCCGCGTTAAAGCGTAGCGGCGGCGCGGTGATCCTGCCGACCTTCACGCAAAGCGCCGACAGTCGGGGCGCGCAGATGATCGACACCCTGCCGCTACCCGCCTTTCGCCCGTCCGCCTTCATCGCAGGCGTGAACGTGCAGCCGGATGGCGACGGCGTCGTGCGCAGCTATCCGCTGTCGATCGTGACGCGCGGCGTGACGCGGCCGTCGATCGGCGCGATGCTGGCGGAAACAAGCGCGACCGGAGGCACCGCCTTCCCGATCGATTATGCGATCGATCCGGATACGATTCCGCGCATCAGCTTCGTCGACCTGCTCCAGGGCCGGGTCGCGCCCGATCGCATCGCGGGCAAGCGGATCATGATCGGCGCGACCGCAATCGAGATCGGCGATCGCTATGCGGTGCCGGGGCGCGGCGTCGTTCCCGGTGTCGTCGTGCAGGCGCTGGCGACGGAGACATTGATGGCGAAGGGCGCGCGGACCGCGCTTGGCCCGTTGCCGCTGGCGCTGCTCGCGCTTGCCGCCATATCGGTCCTGACCGTTCTGACCGGGGAGCGAAGGCGGCTGGTAGGTTTGGCGGTCATCCTCGCGATGCCGTTCCTGATCGCGCTCCCGCTCGACGCTGCCGGTTGGGAGGCCGATATCGTCCCTGCGATGCTGGCCACGATCGGCGCGCTGTCGGTGGCGGGCGCGACGATGCTGCTGCGCGAACTGCGCAACCGGCGCTTCGTAGATCTCGACAGCGGGCTGGCCAATGCCCGCGCGCTCGAACAGGCAGCGGCGGGAACGCCCGCGATCGACCTGTTCGTCGCGCGGATCGATCGGCTGACGGAAATGACCGCGGCGCTGGGCCACCGCGCGGCGACCACCGCGCTGTTGCAGATCGCCGACCGGCTGGGCGCGGCGACGGGTTGCACGATCTACCGGGTGGAGGACGATGCGCTTGCCTGGATCGGCGGGCCCGCGGACGACGAGCATAACGAGGAGGACATCTTCCGCCGTCTGACGGGCGTGCTGAAGGCGCCGGTCGAGGTCGGCGGCATCCCGGTCGAGGCGCGCGCCGCGTTCGGCGTGGCAGGCGGCGCGGGCACCGACGCGAAGGATCTGATCGCCGGGGCACAGATCGCCGCCCGCCGCGTTCGTGCGCGGGGTGGCGTCTGGGACCGGTTCGCCAGCGGCGATAGCGATGCCGCGCGCTGGGAATTGTCGCTGCTCGGTGCATTCGGCGAAGCGATCCGCAACGGCGAGATCTGGGTCGCCTATCAGCCAAAGGTCGGGGCAGCGGACGGAATGATCCAGGGGTCCGAAGCCTTGGTTCGCTGGCGCCATCCGGCCCGCGGCCTGATCCCGCCCGATGCGTTCATTCCGCTGGTGGAGCGCGAAGGCCGGACGGTGGAACTGACCGCCTTCGTCCTGGATACCGCAGTGTCCGATCTCGCCCGCTGGCACGCAGCGGGGCACAGGATCTGCGTGGCGGTCAATTTGTCGGCGACGTTGCTGCACGATCCCGCTCTGGTGCCGATGGTCGCCGATGCCGTCGCGCGGGCCGGGATCGATCCGGCGACGCTGACGCTGGAACTGACCGAATCCGCGATCATCTCGGACGCGGAAGCGGCGATCGGCACGCTGGAGAAACTGCGCGCGCTCGGTGTCAAATTGTCGATCGACGATTACGGCACCGGCCAGTCGACGCTGACCTATCTGCGCCGCTTTCCCGCGGCCGAACTGAAGATCGACAAGAGCTTCATCCAGAATATCGTCCGCAACGGCAGCGACCGCTTGCTGGTCCGGTCGACGATCGAACTGGCGCATGCGATGGGCATGACGGTGGTTGCTGAAGGCGTGGAGGACGAGGAGTGCCTCCAGGCGTTGC
This sequence comes from uncultured Sphingomonas sp., assembly GCA_964247555.1. Lineage (GTDB taxonomy): Bacteria > Pseudomonadota > Alphaproteobacteria > Sphingomonadales > Sphingomonadaceae > Sphingomonas. The sequence goes on from CAXTVB010000042.1 coordinate 2,611, forward strand.
GCGCGATCGGATGCGACACGATCCAGGGCTGGCATACGGGCAAGCCGATGCCGTTCGACGACTTCACCGCGCGGCTCGCGACCGATCGCCGAACGGACGCGATCGCCGCCTGACCGGTCTACATCGCGCAGCCGGGCGTAGCCGCGAGCAGGCGGTCGCGGTTCGCGCGCAGATCGGCGGCGCTGCGTCGAACCGGCTCGGGCCCGCGTCCCAGCCCCGCCCATAAGGCGGCGTTGAAGCGGGCGGTGTCGAGATGGTCCTCGATGGTGAAATCCTGGCCCTTCATCGCCGTCGCCCACCAGCCGGCACTGCGGGACGGGCAGGCGGCCGCGGCCATCGGCGCAAAACGATCGGCAGGGATCAGCAAGGCGGTCCCGCGCAACACATCGGCGGCGACCGCCCGGTAGTGCCAGTCGGTCGCCCGCGGATCGAACAGGTCCGCCATCGGCATCGCCAGACCGTCGTTGAGCCCCATCGGCTTCAGCCCCAGCACGCTTTCGATCGTGCGCAGCATATTGACGGTCGTATATCGTGTGGAGACCAGCGCGCCTTGCTTGACCGTCGCGCCGGCGACCAGCGCTACCGATCGCCGCGCGTCGACATGGTCTGCGCCGTTCTGGGCATCGTCCTCGATCACGAAGACCAGGCTGCTGCCCGCGGCGGTGCCGTTCGCGATCGTCTCGATGACCTGGCCGACGGCATAGTCGTTGTCCGCCATCTCCGCCTCGACCGTGTTCACCCCGTCCAGCGCGGTATCGAAATCGCCGAAATGATCGTGGCTCAGTCGAAGGAGCGTCAGCGTCGGCAGCGTGCCGGTCTTCTCCTGCGCCGCATATTCGCGCTGCCATTCCAGCAGGCGCCAATAGTCCGCCAGCCGCTGGTCGAAGCCACGGAAATACGGGTCGCTGCGGCTGGCGAGCAATCGGTCGCCCGGGGTGTAGATGCGGGTGTGCGTCTTCCACGGTTCGCGCAACAAGGCGACGTCGCCGGGCTTGCCCGCATCGTAGATCGACGCATCGGAAAAACCGTAATTGCGGACGCTTAAGCCGGCCTTGATCGCGGCGTCCCACAGGAACCCCTGGCCGCGATCGTCGTCGTCGTCGCCGTCCGCATCCGGCGCAGTCAACAGCGCCGGGCCTGGCATAAGGTCCGGGTCTTTCGACAGCGCAGGGTTCGTCGCATGGCGCTGGGCGAGCGTCTGCTGGGTGTAGACGAACCGGTCTGCCTCCTCCGCCTCGTACCCGAGCCCGCGCGATGCGTAGTTCACGGGCGCGGTCTTTTCGAGGAGGTCGGGCACGCGGCCTGCGGTGGTCCAGGTCCAGCCGGTGCTCGACTGCTCGCCCGAGTCGTAGAAATTGTCGAGCGTCACGAACTGGCGCGCGATCGCGTGATGGTTGGGCGACAGCGTGCGGCCCAGGATCGCCAGATGTGGGTCGCCGTTACCGACCTCCAGATCGCCGAGCACCTGATCATAGGTCCGGTTCTCCTTCACGATGAACATGACATGCTTGATGCGCGCGCGAACCGCCGCCATCGCCGCCTCCGCGGCGACGCGGGCTTGTGACTGGCCGACGCCCAGATTGTCCGCCACTTGCAACGTCGTCGCCGCGAGCGCGCGCGCGTCGGGCAGCGGGAATTGCAGCAGCCCTGCCTTTTCCAGCTGGAAGATATACTGGTTCGCCGCGCCGCACGCATCGGGCTGGCCGCGATAGATGGCGAGTTTCGGTGCGCAGCCGAGCGGGTTGGGGCCGGGCGGGCTCTTGCGGTTGACGACGAATATGCGCCGCCCGTCGCGGCTGGCGGCGACGGCGCTGGGATACCAGCCGGTCGGCACCATCCCCTGCACCTCCGCCCCCGTCGCCGACGGCGCGACGACGGCGAGCGCGTTGGCACCCCCCATCGTCAACAGGAGGCGGCTGTCGGGCAGCATCGCCAAGCCGTTGACGTTCAATCCCTTGCCGAGCGTCGTGCCCGACAGCGCGGCCGGCAGGCCGAGCCGCGGTTCCGCGACCAGGCGCACGGCGGCGGTGTCGATGATCGCCAGGCGATCGGCATTGTCTTCGGTCGCGAACAGCCGATGGGTGCGCGGATCGGCCAGCAACGCGGTGGGTTCGCCGAGCGTCGCGATGCGGCCCGCGACCGTCAGCCGGTCGGCCTCGACGGTCAGCACGACCAGCTGGCGGTCCCGCGGCGCGGACACCCAGGCGCGCGCGGGGTCCGTCCAGGCGATCGCGAACGGGAATTCGCCGCCGGGGGTGCCGGCGGCGGCGGGGTCGATCTTGCCCGGGCGCAAATCCCGTTCGGCGATCACGCGGCGGGTCGTCAGGTCCACCAGGCTGACCGAATCATTATAGTAGTTCGCCACGAGCGCGCGGCGCCCATCGGGGCTGACCGCCACCCCGGCGGCCTGCGGCTTCACCTCCGCTCCCAGTCCGGTCGCATGGCCGAGCTTGATCGGCACGCCTTGCTCCGCGAAGCCGCGATCGCCGCCTACGAAGATATGCACCGTATCGTCGACCCCGCCGCCGACCACGAACGCGCGGCCGTCGGGACGCCAGGCGATGCCCGAAAAGCTGTTGGGGACGGTCAGCGTCTGGCGCAGCCGCGCAGTCTTGCCGTCGATCGCATAGCGGAAGATATATTGCACCGATTGCGCAGCGACCGTCTTTCCGTCCGCGCCGTTATAGCGGTTGAAGCCGCTGGTCAGCACCAGCATCTGTCGCCCATCCGGACTGCGCGCGATCGCCGCCGCGCCGTCCGCGATATAATCGGGGTTCGGACCGACATGCACGACCAGCGGATCGAACCGCGCCCCCGGCGCCGCCAGCGGGGTCAGCGTCTGCCCGGTCGGGAGTGCCTGACCGGCGGCGAGCGCGGGCCAGACGATCGCGGCGAGCAGCAGGGCGGACAGGCGGGGCGGCATGGCGATCCTCATCATCGTTCCGGGCATGGTGCCCATATGTGACGGCTTTGCGACACCGATCGACGCTACAGCAGGGCCGCGGCGATCGTCAGCAGGCCGAGCCCGCCCGACAGGGGCCCGCGCAACCACAGCCACCAAGTGGGCGCGATGCCCAGCCGGTACAGGCGGTAGTCGACCAGCAGCGCGGCGATCAGCGCGATCCCCAGCAGAAGCAGGGACGGTCCGGGCCACGGGTCCCCGGTCGTCCACGGCACCGCGCTCGCCAGCGCGATCAGCGACGGCGCGACCGACACCGTCCAGATCCAGCGATGCGCACGCGCGCCGGCTTGTGCCGCCAACCCCCACCAGGTGCCGCCGAGGAAGCTCAGGATCAGCGCGGCATAGGCGAACCCGGTCGCAAGCGCGGTGAAGCGCGATGCGACGTTCCCCGTCAGCAGCGTCGCGACCACCGCGGCTTGCGGGATCAGCCCGGCAAAGCCGAGCCAGCGCGCCGCCGGCGGGATATCGCGGAAATGCTGTCTCACTGTGTTCGCTCCACGCCCGGTTCGCCGACGATCACGCGTCTTTACGATACCGTCGGGAGCATGCCACCCTCAAGCGGACGTGGCGCGCGATCGATCGATGCGCGCGTGCAAGCTCGGGCCGTTTTTACGGCCTCGAGCGCGCAGGCAACCTCTCGAACCGGTACCTACGCACCATCAGACGCTATGAAATTATAGGATGTTAAGGAGCCGTCGGAACGTCGTTGAACGCTGATGACCGATCACAGGATTTATCCGCGATATTTTCGACCGGGTCGGTTCACTGCCTTGCCATCCTAACACACTGCGCTAGCATGCGTGCAGAGGGGGACGGCGCATGCTCGAACTGACCAACGTCACGCATATATACGCCAACGGTACGAAGGCGCTCGACGACGTGACGCTCAGCATTCCGAAGGGAATGTACGGGCTGCTCGGCCCGAACGGCGCTGGCAAGTCGACGCTGATGCGCACCATCGCGACGCTGCAGGCGCCGACCGCGGGCCGAATCCGCTTCGGCGATATCGACATCCTCGCGACGCCCGACCGGTTGCGCGAGCGGCTGGGCTATCTGCCGCAGGATTTCGGCGTGTATCCGCGCGTGTCCGCGTACGACATGCTCGATCACATGGCGGTACTGAAGGGCGTGGCGTCGGCACGCGAGCGCAAGGAGACGGTCGAGACGCTTCTCAACCAGACCAATTTGTGGGCGGTGCGAAAGAAGGCGATCGCCGGTTTCTCGGGCGGCATGCGACAGCGTTTCGGCATCGCGCAGGCGTTGATCGGCAATCCCGAACTCATCATCGTCGACGAACCGACCGCGGGGCTGGACCCGGAGGAACGCAACCGCTTCCTCAACCTGCTGGCGGAGATCGGCGAGAATGTCGTCATCATCCTGTCCACCCATATCGTCGACGACGTGGCGGATCTGTGCCCGCGCATGGCGGTACTCGCAGGCGGGCGCATCCAGCTCGAAGGCGCACCGCAGGACCTGATCGCGCGCACGCGCGGCAGCGTATGGGCGAAGACGATCGCGCGCGGCGAACTGGAGGATTATCGCACCCGGTACGAGATCATCTCCACGCGGCTGTTCGCCGGCGACACCATCCTCCACATCCTGTCCGACGACGATCCCGGGCAGGGGTTCGGACCCGCCGCGGGCGGGCTGGAGGACGTGTATTTCTCGACGCTGGCGCGGTCGCGCCGGGCGCCGCTCGCCGACGCGGCCTGAGGGGAGGCGGGGGCATGTTCGGCAAGATCGCGCGCTTCGAACTCGGCTATCAATTCCGCAACCCGGTGTTCTGGGTCGTCGCGGTCCTGTTTTTCCTCCTACCGTTCGGCGCGATGACGACCGAGCAGATCCAGATCGGCGGTGGCGGCAACATCTACAAGAACGCGCCCGTCGCGATCGCGCGCGTGTCGCTGATGCTGACGCTGTTCTACATGTTCGTGACGACCGCGTTCGTCGCGAATGTGGTCGTCCGCGACGACGAGAGCGGCTTCGGCCCGATGGTGCGATCGACCCGCGTCAGCAAGTTCGATTATCTGATGGCGCGGTTCGTCGGCGCCTATGCGGCAGCGGCGATCAGCTTCCTCGCGGTACCGCTGGCGATCTGGATCGGATCGCTGATGCCATGGGTCGATCCCGAGACGATGGGGCCGAACCGGCTGGGCGATTATTTCGCCGTCTATGTCACGTTCGCCTTGCCCAATCTGCTGCTGACCGCCGCGGTCTTCTTCGCGGTGGCGACGATGACTCGGTCGATGATGTATTCGTATCTTGGCGTCGTCGTGTTCTTCGTCCTCTGGATCGTCCTGAACGCCGTGATCCGCGCGAAGCCGGAATATCGCGAACTGGGCGCCTATATCGAACCCTTCGGGCTCGGCGCGCTGGCCAAGACCACACGCTATTTTACCGCGAGCGAATCGAACGCGCACTTACCGCCGCTTGCGGGCGTCCTGCTGTGGAACCGGCTCATCTGGCTGGCGGTGTCGGCGGGTGCCCTGATGCTCGCCTATGCACGGTTCAGCTTCGCTGAGCGCGGCGCGTCGGCGCGGGGGTTGCGGCGGCAGCGGCGCAAGGAGGCGAAGCTGGCGGCGTATCCGCCGCAGTTGGTCGACCGGCTACCCGATGTCCGCCCCGCGGCATCGGCGCAGGCGCGGTTGTGGCTGCGCTGCCGGTTCGAAATGGGGCTGGTGTTCCGGAGCCCCGCCTTTTTCGTGCTGATGCTGATCGGACTGTTCAACGCGTTCAGCGGACTGATGATTTCGGGGGAGATCTACGGCACGCCCGCCCGGCCGCTAACCTTTGCGGTCATCGGCATCTTGATGGGATCGTTCAGCGTGATCCCGCTCATCATCGCGATCTATTATGGCGGCGAAGTGGTGTGGCGCGACCGCGAACGCCGCATGCACGAGATCATCGACGCGACCTCGTTGCCCAACTGGGCCTATATCGTGCCCAAGGTGCTGGCGGTGTCGGGCGTGCTGTTCGCGACGATGGCCATTTCCGCGGTTGCGGCGATCCTGGTGCAGCTGGCGCGCGGCGTGATCGCGTTGCAGCCGTTGCAATATCTCGACTGGTATCTGCTGCCGATGACGGTCGACATGGTGCTGCTGGCGATCCTGTCGGTCTTCGTCCAGGCGCTCAGCCCGAACAAATATATCGGCTGGGGCGTGATGGTGATCTACCTCGTCGCCACGATCACGCTGTCGAATATCGGGTTCGAACACCCGCTCTACAATTACGGCAGCACCGGCAATCTGCAGCTGTGCCAATTGCCCGGGCGGCTGAAGGGCCCGGCGGGGGCGCTGCTCGCCACGGGATTGCTGCTGTCGGCAGTGACGGGGGTCTGGCTGTATCGCCAGATGGATGTCCTTAACGTCTATCGCACCCGCGCCGATGGCGAGCAGCGGCTGGCCACCTATGAAAGGAAATATCTGAGATACGAGAGGCTGCGCCAGCCCTCGACGACGGACATCAGCATGAACGTCGCGCTGTTCCCGGCGCAACGGCGGATGGAGGCGGTGGGCCGCTACCGCTTTGTCAACGACACCGGTTCACCGTTGGCCGATCTGCACGTCCGCCTGCCCGACGAGAATACCAGCATCGTGTCGATCGTCGTCCCGGGCACCGTCCTGGCGATGAACGATGCCGACCTCAAATACCGCATCTACCATTTCACGACGCCGCTCGCGCCCGGTGGGACGGGCACGCTTGACTTTCGCACCCATCGTCAGACGGTGGCGTTGCGCGCCAACAACGACGATACGCAGCTGGTCGGGAACGGCATCTTCCTCAACAACGCGCAGTTCACGCCGCAGATCGGGATGGATCGCGACGGATTGCTGACCGATCGGGCGAAGCGGCGCAAATACGGACTGCCGCCGGAACTGCGCAAGGCGAAGCTGGAGGATGTGTCGGCGCAGGCCCGCAACTATGTCGGCAACGCGTCCTGGGTGAATTCGGACATCACCGTGTCGACCGACGCCACGCAGACGCCGATCGCGCCCGGCCGCAAGCTCTCCGACACGACCGCCGCCGGGCGGCGCACCGCGCATTTCGTATCGCCGGCGCCGATCCTCGCCTTCTTCTCCGTCCAGTCCGCCGCCTACTCCGAGAGATCGGAAGAGGCGAACGGCGTGAAGCTGTCGGTCTTCTACGACCCGAAGCACGCTTATAATGTCGACCGCATGCTCGCGGCGATGAAGATGTCGCTGGGCTATTATCGGACGCATTTCGGGCCGTACCAGTTCGATTATGCGCGAATCGTGGAATTCCCCGGCTATGCGACCTTCGCACAGGCATTCGCCGGGACGGTCCCCTATTCCGAGCGGATCGGGTTCCTGGCGGACGCGAACGGTCCCGACAAGATCGATTACGTCACCTACGTCACCGCGCACGAACTGGGCCACCAATATTGGGCGCACCAGATCATCAGTGCGGACATGCAGGGCGGCACCGTGCTGGTCGAGACCATGGCGCAATATTCGGCGCTGATGGTGATGAAACACCTGTACGGACCAGACAAGATCCGCCGGTTCCTGAAATACGAGCTCGACGATTATCTGCGCTCGCGCGGCAGCGAACGGATAGAGGAACTGCCGCTCGACCGGGTCGAGGACCAGGGATACATCCATTACCGCAAGGGCGCGGTCGTGATGTACCTGCTGCAGGACCGGCTTGGCGAGGACCGCGTCAACGCGATGCTGCGGACATTGCTCGGCAAGTACCGCTTCAAGGGCCGACCCTATCCGCGGTCGCTCGATCTGGTGAACGGGTTCCTGGGCCTCGCACGCAATTCCGCCGAACGCGAACTGGTGCTCGACCTGCTCGACCGGATCACGATCTACGACCTGAAGGCGAAGACCGCGACCGTCCGCAAGCTGGCCGACGGCAATTTCGAAACCACGTTGACCGTCGATACCGGGAAATTCTACGCCAGCGGGACCGGCAAGGAAACCGCCGCGCCGCTGTCCGATGCGATCGATATCGGCCTGTTCGATCAGAAACCCGAACTCGGGGCATTCGCGGCGAAGGACGTCATCGCGATGGAGCGCCGCCCGGTCGTATCGGGCGTCCAGACGATCCGCGTCGTGACGAAACGCAAGCCGGCCTTTGCGGGGATCGATCCGTACAACAAATATATCGACCGGAATTCGGACGATAACGTCGTGGGGGTTACGGAGTGAGAGTGGTGGTGCCTTCGCGCTCAGCTACCTGATCAACTGCCACCCCGGCGAAGGCCGGGGTCCAGTTGCCCTACCTTCGTGGCGACGGGATCGCTTCGTTGCATAGGCCGTTGCACCTGGGGCCCCGGCCTTCGCCGGGGTGGCGGTTACCTGGGTCGAACTTAGTCGAAACAGGCCAAGAAGCCGGGACCCGCGCCGCTCAAACCGCTGCGCGACGAGGACGTGCCGCGGGGC
>CAXTVB010000042.1:10990-13637 GCA_964247555.1 uncultured Sphingomonas sp.
CGTCATCCGCTGCGGGAATGCCGCGTCGTCGATACCCTTCTGCCCGCCCCAATCGCCGCCGACCGCCAGGTTGAGGATCAGGTCGTAGCCTCGCGTGAACGGCCACGCCGCTTTGCCGCCCGGCCGGTCGTTCGCGACGCGCATGAAGGCATGGCCGTCGACGCCGATGGTGATCGCGTCGGGGCGCCAGTCGAGCTGATAGGCGTGGAAAGCGGTGCAGGCGGTGGCGATCGATGCCTCGGCACCGCGCTGCGTGCCCTTCGCGTGATTGTACGCCGCGCTGTGCAGCGTCGCGTGAACGACGCCGGGGTTCCAGCCGACCAGTTCCATCACGTCGATCTCGCCATCGTCGGGCCAATGGCTACCCGGCGGTAGCAGCCAGATCGCGGGCCAGCCGCCGCGTCCGCACGGCAGTTTCGCGCGGATTTCGTAGAAGCCATAGCCACGCGTCCCGCGTGAAACGAGCTTGGCGGAGGTATAGGCCTGGCCGCCCCAATCGGGGAAAAATGCCCGAGACAAAGTTTCGTGACGCGCCTCGATCACCAGTGCACCGTCCTCGATACGGGCGTTCTCGGCACGGGCGTCCGCGTAATATTGCGCCTCGTGATTATACCAGCCGGCGGCGTTGCGCGACGTTTCGAAGCGCCATTTGGTCGCGTCGATCGTGGCGCCGTCGAATTCGTCGGCGAAGTCGGGTTTGCCTGGCGGCACGACCATGGGGCGGTCGACGGTGTAGTTGGTTGCGCCAAGCGTGGTCGCCTGCGCGGCGAGCATCAGCAGGATCATCGGACGGGCTCCTCATGCCTGTGATCGAGCCACCCGCCATCGGCCAGCCAGTCCGCCAGCCGATCGGGCCAGTGGAGGATCGATATGCGGCTCGACTCGTCGAGATTGAACGCATGATCGGTGTCGGCGAACATGTGTAGTTCGGCGGACACGTGCGCGCGGCGCAGTTGCTGGTACAGCGCGACGGACGGTTCGGCGCAGCATTGGTCGATCGACCCCGCCGCGATGAAGGCAGGTGGCGCCTGCGCGATGGCGGTCGCCGGGATGCCTGCGGGGCCGGGGAAGATCAGGACCTGGAAGTCGGGTCGTGCACTCAGCCGGTCGACCGCGTCGGTGACCGGTCGCCCGGCGGGTTCCGGATTGTCGGCGACGAGCGACACCAGTTCGCCACCGGCCGAAAAGCCCATGACGCCGACGCGCTTCGGGTCGACACCATAGTCCGCGGCATGTGCGCGAACCCATCGGATCGCCCGGCGCGCATCGTCGGCGGCATCCCCCGCGACGGTGTACCGAGAGCCCGGTTCGTTCGCGAGACGGTATTTCACGACGAATACGCTCAGCCCCATGCGGTTCAGCGCGGTGGCGACCTTCGTGCCCTCGTTGGTCCACACCAACAGTCGGTGTCCGCCGCCGGGAAAGACGATGACCGCCGCGCCGTTGCGGTGGCGCGGATCGGCCGGGAAGGCGATCAGCGAGGGGTCGTGGATATTGCGGACCCAGTAATCATGCGCGATCTCCGCCTCGCCGCGACGCGCCTGCGATCCCGGCGCCCCCTTTGGCCAGAGCGGGATCGACACGTAATGCGGCGCGGCGACCGGTGCGGGATCGTCCGCCGCGATCGCACCCGCCGGCAGCACGGCGAACGCCGCCAGGAGCAGCAGCCGGACGCGCATCGTCATGCGATCACCGCGCCGTCGCGGGGCGCCAGCCGGCCGGCAATGTCTGCGCCTGGATGCGCACCGTTACCGTCTGCGCGACGTCGCGTGCCGACGAAGCGAGCATCACGCGGTAGTCGCCGCCTGCGATCTGCCACCGGTGACCGGTTTCGTCCCAGACCGCGAGCAGGCGCGGATCGACGGTGATGCTGCGCTGCTGCACCGCGCCCGCCGCCAGTTCCACCTTGTCGAACCCGCCAAGCCGCTTGGGGGCCTCCCATCCGCCTGTCGCCGGCGCGACATAGATTTGCGGGACCGCGCTGCCGGTACGCTTGCCGGTGTTGCGGACGCTGAACCGCGCCACGATCGTCCCGTCCGCCGCTGCGGCGGTCAGTCCGGACATCGCGAATCCGGTATAGGTCAGGCCGTGCCCGAAGGCGAAGCGCGGGGTCAGATTATGCGCGTCGTACCATTTGTAACCGACCGTCGCGCCCTCGTCATAGCGGGTGTCGCCGATATGCGGCGCGTCGGCATGCGGCAATTGGTCCAGGCTCACCGGGAAGGTCGCTGGCAACCGACCGGACGGCGCGACCGCGCCGAACAGCAGATTGGCGATCGCCGCGCCGCCCTCGGTCCCAGGATACCAGGCCTCCAGCACCGCCCCGACCTTGTCCGCCCATGGCGTGAGGACGGGGCCACCGGTTTCCAGCACGACCACGGTTTTGGGATTGGCGGCGGCGGTCGCGGCGATCAGCGCGTCCTGCCCGTCGGGCAGCGTCAGCGGAACGTCGAAGGATTCGCCCGCCCACTGCGTCGCGAAGACGATCGCGACATCGGCACCCTGTGCCGCCTTCGCCGCGGCGGCGGGGTCCGATCCGTCGACGAACGTCACCGTCGCACCGGGCGCCATCCGCCGGATTTCGGCCAGCGGGGAGGAGGGATAGTACATCACCGGACCCGGCCAGGTCCGCGGACCGATGCCGGGG
>CAXTVB010000043.1:0-13429 GCA_964247555.1 uncultured Sphingomonas sp.
GGATCGTCTTGAAGTCCGACAGGTCGCGCTTGAACGCGGTCGCCGACATCAGCAGGTGATGCCGCACCAGCCAGGCGACCGTCTCGGTCTCCGCCGCGCTCAGCCCCAGCCGCGGGCACAGCCGCAGCGCCACCTCCGCGCCCAGGATCGAATGATCTCCGCCGCGTCCCTTGGCGATGTCGTGGAGCAGTACCGCGACGTACAGCACCCGGCGCGACACGATCTGCCCGATCACGATGCTGGCCAGCGGATGATCGTCGGCGAGCGTCCCGCGCTCGATCCGGCCGAGCAGCCCGATCGCGCGGATCGTGTGTTCGTCGACGGTGTAGTGGTGGTACATGTCGAACTGCATCTGCGCGACGACGCGGCCGAAATCGGGCACGAAGCGGCCGAACACCCCCGCCTCGTTCATCCAGCGCAGCACCAGTTCGGGATCGCGCGGCGACGTCAGCACGTCGAGGAACAGCGCATTGGCGCGCGCACTCCGCCGCACCTTGCCGACCAGCTTCGCGTCGCGCGCAGCGGCGCGCATCGCGAGCGGGTGGATTTCGAGGCCGTAGCGATCGGCGAGCGCGAACAGTTCGATCAACCGCACCGGATCGTCGGCAAGGAAATGGTCGTCCGGCAATGCGAGCCGGCCGCGGTCGAGGACGAAGCCGTTCAGCCGCCCCGGCTTGCGCCGGATGGTCGGCAACCCGAACCGCCGCCCGCGCGCGGCGAATTTCTCGTCGAGATGCGCGAGGAAGACACCGGTCAGGTCGCCGACCGTCTTCGCCTGCAGGAAGTAATATTGCATGAAGCGTTCGACGCTCGACTTGCCCGGCCGGTCGGAGAAGCGCATCCGCTCCGCGATCTCGCGCTGGTAGTCGAAGGTCAGCCGGTCCTCCGCGCGCCCCGCGATCAGGTGCAGGTGGCAGCGCACCGCCCACAGGAAATCGTCGGCGCGGTGGAACAGGCGATATTCGTCCTCGGTCAGCAGCCCCGTCTCGACCAGCTGCGCCGCGCGCTGCACGTCGTAGACATATTTGCCGATCCAGAACAGCGCATGGAGATCGCGCAGGCCCCCCTTGCCTTCCTTCACATTGGGTTCGACGACGTAGCGCGTGTCGCCCATCTTCGCATGCCGCTGGTCGCGTTCCGCCAGCTTGTCGGCGATGAACGCGCGCGCGGTATCGGCCTGCACCTCCGCCTTGAACCGCTTCGCCGCTTCCTCGTAGACGGCCATGTCGCCGCAGACGAAACGCGCCTCCAGCAATGCGGTGCGCACGGTCACGTCACCCTTCGCCTGGCGGATCATCTCGTCCAGCGAGCGGCTGGAATGCCCGACCTTCAGGCCCAGGTCCCATACGGTGTACAGCATCGCCTCGATGATCTGCTCGATCCGCGGCGACTGTTTTCCCGGCGTCAGGAACCCGATATCGACATCGGAATGCGGCGCCATCTCGCCGCGCCCATAGCCGCCGACCGCGATCAGCGTCAGCCGCGCCGCGGTCGCAGGATCCGCCGCCGGATAGAGCCGCACGACGGTGAAGTCGAACAGGCAGGTCAGCAGCTTGTCGACCAGATACGCCTGCGCCGCCGCCGCCTCCAGGCCGCGCGCGGGGTGGTTCGCCAGCCGCCGTTCGATCTCCGCCCGCCCGGCGACCAACGCGGCCCGCAGCGGCGCGACCGCAGCGCGGCGAAGCGCCACCGGCCCCAGCCCCTCCACCGCCGCCAGTTCGTCGGCGAGCAGCCGCGCATCGACGATCGCGCGGCGGTTGGGCAAGGTATCGAAACGCGGCGACATGGCGGTCAGCGATAGGCGAATCGCGGCGTGCCGTCATCCGGCGATCGTATCGCCGACGGTGTCAGCCCATATCCGAGGGGATGCCCTGCTCCGCCAGCTTTTCGCGAATTAGGAAAATGGGAAACGAGAGATGCGCGACGACGAGCGTATCGCCGGTCTTCTCCACCAATGCGGAAGCCTCTTCCAGCAATCGCAACGCATCCTGATACGACTTCATTCGGGCATACTCGTCCCTACAACGCAGTGCCGACTTGGCGGTCCGTGCCCGCCGCGTCGTCGACCGCCGATGCATAAACCGGCCGCGGACGGCATGCCAGCATTGATCGCGATCAGCCCGCCGACATCGTATTTTCCGCCAATCCCAGCGTCCGGAGCCGGTACAGGGTCTCGAGCGCCTCGCGCGGCGTCAGCGAATCGACATCCAGGGCCGCGATCGCCGCGCGCAGCGGATCGATCGCCGGAGCGGCGATCGTGGCGGCCGCTGCGGCGAACAGCGGCAGGTCGTCGAGCCCGGCGGCGATCCCCCCGGTCCGCTGCCGCCCCGCCTCAAGCTTCGCCAGCACCGATTTCGCGCGCGCGACCGTCGTCGGCGGCATGCCCGCGAGCCGCGCGACCGCCAGGCCATAGCTGCGATCCGCGGGGCCGTCGGCCAGTTCGTGGAGCAGCACCAGCTCCCCCTTCCATTCGCGTGCACGGACATGGTGGAGGCTCAGCGCGTCGCAGCGTTCGGCCAGCCGCGTCAACTCGTGGTAATGCGTCGCGAACAGGCAGCGACAGCGATTGTCCTCGTGGATCGCCTCGACGACCGCCCAGGCGATGGCGAGGCCGTCATAGGTCGACGTGCCGCGGCCGACCTCGTCGAGGATCACGAACGATCGCGGCGTGGCCTGCGCCAGGATCGCCGCGGTCTCCACCATCTCGACCATGAAGGTCGACCGCCCGCGCGCCAAGTTGTCCGACGCGCCGACCCGGCTGAACAGCCGGTCGACCAGCCCGAGCGTCGCCTTGGTCGCCGGCACGTAGCAGCCCGCCTGCGCCAGCACCGCGATCAGCGCGTTCTGGCGCAGAAAGGTGGACTTACCGCCCATGTTCGGCCCCGTCACCAGCCACAGCCGTGACGTCTCCGACAGCCGGCAATCGTTCGCGACGAACCGCCCGCCCGACGCCGCCACCGCCGCCTCCACCACCGGATGCCGCCCACCCTCGATGTCGAAGCACGCATGATCGACCAAAGCCGGCCGCGCCCAGCCGCCCTCGACCGCGCGCGCCGCATTGCCGACCGCGACGTCGAGCCGGGCGAGCGCGTCCGCGGTCGCGGCGATGCCCTCCCGATCCGCCAGCGCGCCGGCGATGAGGTCTTCCAGATGCGACGCTTCCGCCGCCAGTGCATGCGCGCCCGCCTGCGACACCTTCGCCGCGACCTCGTGCAGCGCCGGCGTGTTGAAACGGACGACACCCGCCAGCGTCTGACGATGCGTGAACCCGCTATCCGCCTTCATCAACGGATCGGCCGCGCGCGCGGGCACCTCGACGTGATAGCCGAGCACGCCATTGTGCCGGATTTTCAGGCTCGCGATCCCGGTCTCGCCGCGGAATTGCGCCTCCAGCGCGGCGATGGCGCGCCGCCCCCCCGCACCGGTATCGCGCAGATCGTCGAGCGCGAGATCATATCCGGCCGCGATATAGCCGCCGTCTGCGGCATCGACCGGCGGCGAGGACACCAGCGCGCGCTTGAGGTGATCGATCAGTGCGCCGTGCCCGCGCAGGCGGGGCGCGATATCGCTCAGCAGCGCCGGCGGGGTCGGAACCGCCGCCAGCCGCTCGCCCAGCAGCCACGCGCCGTCCAGCCCGTCGCGCAGTTGCGCCAGGTCGCGCGGACCGCCCCGCCCCGCCGCCAACCGACCGAGCGCGCGGCCGATATCGGGCAGCGCGCGAAGCTGCGCGCGCAATTCTTCGCGAAGGACGGGGTCGTCATGGAGATACGTCACGAGATCGAGCCGCGCGTCGATGCGCGCCCGGTCCATCAGCGGCGCGGCGATGTCGCCGCCGAGCATCCGCGCGCCCGCGCCCGTGACGGTCCGGTCGACCGCGTCGAGCAGGCTGCCCTTGCGCTGGCCGCCGGCGGTCGCGGTCAGTTCCAGGCTTTCGCGCGTCGCGGCGTCGATCGCCATCGCCTGCGCCGCGCGGTTTAGGACGGGCGGGCGCAGGAACGGCAGCGCGCCCTTGGCGGTATGGTCGAGATACGCGACCAGCCCCCCCGCCGCGGCCAGTCCCGCACGGCTGAACTGACCGAACCCGTCGAGCGTGGCGACCCCGAACAGCTGTTTCAGCCGCGCCTCGCCTGCCCCGCTGTCGAAATGGCCGCGCGGCCGCATGGTCGTCGCGCCCTCGACCGTGCTGCCCTCGGCGACGACGACCTCCGCCGCCGCCAGCCGCGCGAGATCCGCCGGAAGCGACGCCGCGTCGGTCTCGATCACGACGAAGCGTCCCGTCGACACGTCCGCCGCTGCGACCGCGACGCCGCCGCCGGCCTCGCCGACCGCCGCGCACCAATTGTCGCTCCGCGCGTCGAGCAGCGCTTCCTCGGTCAGCGTGCCCGCGGTGACGACCCGGACGATCGCGCGCGCGACCAGCGTCTTGCCGGCGCGCTTCTTCGCGTCCGCGGGGCTTTCGGTCTGCTCGGCGATCGCGACGCGGTGCCCTGCCTTGATCAACCGCTGCAGATAGCCCGTCGCGGCATGGACGGGCACGCCGCACATCGGGATCCGATCCCCGTCATGCTCGCCGCGCGCGGTCAGCGCGATGTCGAGGCACGCGGCGGCGACCTTCGCATCGTCGAAGAACAGCTCGAAGAAATCGCCCATGCGGTAGAAGAGCAGGCAATCCTGCGCCTCCGCCTTCAAGGCGAGATACTGCGCCATCATCGGGGTGGGAGGGGCGGTCATCGGATCAATCGAGTGGTTTGCGGGCGCTGTGGCGGATCGTCTCGATCGAGACGCGGTTGCCGGTTACCCGGTACCGCAAGATAAAGGGCACGACAGTGACCAGTTCGCGATGGCCACTGGACCTGAGGCGTCCGCGATGAGGAAAGGAAGACAGACTTTCACCTAAAGCGGTCAAACGCGTTCTGTAATCTTCCGCTGCGATAGGATCGAATTCGCGGATATATGCGCTGATCCGATTCAGATCGTCGATCGCCGACCGGCGCCAAACGACGTCAGCCATCCCAAGCGGCAAGCCAATCCTCAAACGGCCGGCAGTCCGCCTGTCCCCACGTCTTCAACCACTCGCTCACGACGGCGTGATCGACGCCGAGATCGGCGGCGTAGTCCACGCGGGCCTTTGCCACCAGCGTGGCAAGCGGCTCACGGTCGCGATGCTCAACCGAGATGGCCTCATGCTTCATGGCGATCGACATAATCCATCACCCTCCTATTGCCTAGCGCGGGTTGAAAGCGCGGCACCATCGACCCTAAGGCTTTGGGACAGCCCAGGAGCCGCCCCATGTCCGACGAACCCAGCATCCAGTTCTCCGAACGCGAGGCGCTGCTCTACCATTCGGAAGGGCGGCCCGGAAAGATCGAGATCGTCGCGTCGAAACCGATGGCGACGCAGCGCGACCTGGCGCTCGCCTATTCGCCCGGCGTCGCGGTGCCGGTGCAGGCGATCGCGGACGATCCCGCCACCGCCTATGATTACACCGCCAAGGGCAACCTCGTGGCGGTCATCTCGAACGGCACCGCGATCCTCGGCATGGGCAATCTCGGCGCGCTCGCCGCCAAGCCGGTGATGGAGGGCAAGGCGGTGCTGTTCAAGCGCTTCGCCGATGTCGACTCGATCGATCTCGAGGTCGCGACCGAGGATGTCGACGCGTTCATCAATTGCGTGGCCCTCCTCGAACCCAGTTTCGGCGGGATCAATCTGGAGGACATCAAGGCCCCCGAATGCTTCATCATCGAACAGACGCTGCGCGAACGCATGAACATCCCGGTGTTCCATGACGACCAGCACGGCACCGCGATCATCGTCGCGGCGGGCCTCATCAACGCCTGCCTGCTGACGGGGCGCAAGATCTCGGAAGTGAAGGTCGTCGTCAACGGCGCGGGGGCGGCGGCGATCGCGTGCACCGAACTGATGAAGGCGATGGGGGTCCGCGGCGACAACGTCATCATGTGCGACAAGACGGGGGTGATCTACCGCGGGCGCGACGACGTGAACCAGTGGCAGTCCGCGCATGCCGCCGAGACCGATCGCCGTACGCTGACCGAGGCGCTGAGCGGCGCGGACGTGTTCCTCGGCCTGTCCGCCGCGGGCGCGCTGAAGCCGGAAATGGTCAAGGACATGGCGAAGGCGCCACTGATCTTCGCGATGGCCAATCCGGAACCGGAGATCCGCCCCGAACTGGCGAAGGCGGCGCGGCCCGACGCGATCATCGCGACGGGGCGGTCCGACTATCCGAACCAGGTCAACAACGTGCTCGGCTTCCCGTTCATCTTCCGCGGCGCGCTCGACGTGCGGGCCAGCGCGATCAACGACGCGATGAAGATCGCCGCCGCGAACGCGATCGCCGAGCTGGCGCGCGAGCGCGTGCCCGAGGAGGTCGCCGTCGCCTACGGCGTCCGCCACGTCTTCGGCCCCGATTACATCATCCCCGCGCCGTTCGACCCGCGGCTGATGGAGAATGTCTCGATCGCGGTCGCGAAGGCGGCGATGGACTCCGGCGTCGCGACGAAGCCGATCCTGGATATCGAGGCCTATCGCCAGACGCTGCGCGCGCGGCTCAATCCCACGACGTCGGTCCTGACCCTCGCCTATGAAGGCGCACGCGCGCGGCCCAAGCGGATCATCTTCGCGGAAGGCGAGGAGGAGGTCGTGCTGCGCGCCGCGATCGCGTTCAAGGAGGGCGGCTACGGCACGCCCGTCCTGGTCGGGCGCGAGGAAGTCTACGACAATCTGAAGGCGCTGGGCGTCGCCGATCCGCACGAGTACGAACTGCACAACAGCCGCGTCTCGCCGCTGGTCCCGCGGATGGTCGACTTCCTCTACGCAAGGCTCCAGCGGCGCGGCTATCTGCGCCGCGAGGTCGAGCGGATGGTCAACCAGGACCGCAACATCTTCGCCGCAGCGTTGCTCCAGTTGGGCGAGGGCGATGCGATGATCACCGGCGTCACGCGCACCTGGGCGATGTCGATGCGCGAGGTGAAGCGCGTGATCGATCCCGAACCCGGCCGGACGCCGTTCGGCATCCACGTCATGGTCGGCCAGAGCCACACCGTCTTCATCGCCGACACCACCGTCAACGAGCGACCGAGCGCTGAACAGCTGGCCGACATCGCCGAACAGACCGCCACCGTCGCCCGGCGGATGGGCCACGAGCCCCGCGTCGCGTTCCTCAGCTATTCGACCTTCGGCAATCCCAAGGGCGTGTTCCTGGACAATATCCGCGAGGCGGTGACCGTGCTGGACGGCCGTCAGGTCGGTTTCGAATATGAAGGCGAGATGCCGCCCGATGTCGCGCTCAACCCCAAGCAGCTCGCCAACTACCCCTTCGCGCGACTGTCGGGGCCGGCCAATGTGCTCATCATGCCCGGGCTCCAGTCCGCGCACATCTCCGCCAAGCTGCTCCGCGAACTTGGCGGGGACAATGTGATCGGCCCGATGCTGATCGGCATGGAGAAGCCGGTGCAGATCGCCGCGATGACCGCGACCGCCAGCGAACTGGTGACGCTGGCAGTGCTGGCGGCGGGGGGGATCGCGCGATAATTGTCAGCGGCACAGATTTGATGCTAATGACCATCTAGATGGTCAGGAGCGTGATATGGAAACGGTCAGTCTGGCAGATGCCAAGGCACGTCTGAGCGAACTGGTCGCTCGGGTCGAGGATGGTGAGACCGTATCGATTACCAAACGTGGGAAGCCCGTCGCACGACTGGTTGCGGAAACGCCGACGCGTAAACCAATCGATTGGGAAGAGATGCGGCGGATCGCTGCGCTCTCTAAACCTTATGTCGATCCGGACGGGCTGTCATTTGTCGCGAGGCTACGACTGGAAGATCGGCTTTGAAGTCGTATCCCGATGCGTCGTTATTCGTAGCATCGCTATCGGACGAAAAGATGACGGCGACCGCCATCCGCTGGCTGGCCTGCCATGATCCTGTTGATCTGCTGTCTAGCCGCTGGTGCTTGACGGAGGCCTCATCGGCGCTAGCAATCAAGGTTCGCACAGGCGTTCTGGCGGCTGATCGTTACGACGCGGTTCTGGATGCGGCACGTAGCGTGCTCGATCACGCATCGACGGACATCCCTATTCGGGCTGCGCATTTCGATACGGCAACGCAACTGGTCAGGCGAAGCACGAAACCACTACGGGGTGGCGACGCTCTTCATCTTGCGATCGCCGCTAGCGCAGGTGCCACGCTATGGACCCTCGATCGCAAGATGGTCGAAGCGGGGCAGGCGCTTGCGCTCGACGTGCGCCTGCTCGCCTGACCTACGCGTCGATCGACGTCCCCAAGGCCGCATGCACCAGGCCGCCATCGACCGTGATGGTATCCCCCACGACATAATCCCCCGCCCGGCTGGCGAGATAGATCGCTGCGCCCGCCATGTCCTCGTCGACGCCGATCCGGCCCGAGGGAATCCCCTTGGCGATCGCGTCGCCGTGATCGCGGGCGGCCTTGTTCATCTCGCTCGCGAACGCGCCCGGTGCGATCGAGGTGACGTTGATGTGATCCTTCACGAGCCGCGCCGCCATGCGCTTGGTCAGGTAGATCAGCGCCGATTTGGAGGCGTGATAGCTGTACGTCTCCCACGGGTTCAGCCGCTGGCCGTCGATCGAGGTGATGTTGATGACCTTCGCCGGCTGCCCCGCCGACCCGCCCGCCTTCAACGCGTCGAACAGCGCCTGCGTCAGGAAGAAGGGGGATTTGACGTTCAGGTCCATGACCTTGTCCCAGCCTTTTTCCGGGAACGCCTCGAACGGTTCGCCCCAGGCGGCACCCGCATTGTTGACCAGGATGTCGAGCCTCTGTTCGTGTTCGGCGAACTGCGCGGCGAGCGCCTTGCAGCCCGCGACCGTCGACACGTCCTGCGGCAGCGCGATGCAGTTGGGGCCGAGTTCCTCGGCGGTCGCGAAGCAGACGTCCGCCTTGCGCGCGGAGATATAGACCTTCGCCCCTTGCGCGATGAAGCCGGCCGCGATCATCTTGCCGATCCCGCGGCTGCCCCCGGTGACGAGCGCGACGCGGCCGTCGAGGCGGAACAGGTTTGTCGTGTCCATCGAAGTCTCTCCCTATTTTTCTCCGTCGCCCCGGGCTTGACCCGGGGTCCCGCTTCTTTGCGACGTAACAGAAGAAGCGGGACCCCGGCTCAAGGCCGGGGTGACGGATGGTTGGCGGTCTGGTCGATCACCCCCCGCGCTTGATCGTCTCGCGCGCGATGATGATCTGCTGGATCTGGCTGGTGCCTTCGTAGATCCGGAACAGGCGCACGTCGCGGTACAGCCGTTCGATCCCGTAATCGGCGATGTAGCCAGCGCCGCCGTAGATCTGCACCGCCTTGTCCGCGACGCGCCCGACCATCTCGCTGGAAAAATACTTCGCCGCCGCGCTTTCCAGCACGACGTCCTTGCCCGCATCCTTCGCCGCCGCCGTTTCCATCACCAGCGCGCGTGCGGCCAGCGCCTCGGTCTTCATGTCGGCGATCATGCCCTGGATCAGCTGATGCTGCGCGATCGGGTGGCCGAACTGGTGGCGTTCGCTCGCATAGGCGACGCTGTCCGCGATCAGCCGCTCGGCCACGCCGACGCACACCGCGGAGATGTGCAGCCGCCCGCGATCGAGCACGCGCATCGCGATCTTGAACCCCTCGCCCTCCGCGCCCAACCGGTTGGCGGCAGGCACTGCGACATCGTCGAAATTGACGTCCGCGACCTTGGCGCCCTTCTGCCCCATCTTCTTTTCCGGCTCGCCGATCGTCACGCCGGGCAGGTCGCGCGGCACCAGGAAGGCGGAGACGCCGCGCGCGCCCTTCTCCCCCTCTGAATCACCGCCGGTGCGCGCCATGACGGTGAACAGGTCCGCCTTGTCGGCATTGGTGATGTAGCGCTTGGTGCCCGACAGCCGGTAGACGTCGGCTCCTTGCGAGTCATTGGCCTTCACCGCCCGCGCCTTCACCGCGCCCGAATCCGATCCGATATCGGGTTCGGTCAGCGCGAAGCTCGTCACCACCTCGCCACTCGCGATCCGCGGCAGCCACGCGGCCTTCTGCTCGGGCGTCCCCGCCATCACCAGACCCTGGCTGCCGATCCCGACATTGGTCCCGAAGCTCGACCGGAAGGCCGGCGTCGTGCGCCCCATCTCGATCGCGACACGGCATTCCTCGACCATCGTCAGCCCGAGGCCGCCATATTCCTCCGCGATCGACAGGCCGAACAGCCCCATGTCCTTCATCTCGGCGATGACCGCGGGCGGGATCGCATCGTTCGCCTCGACCTCCGCCTCCAGCGGGCGCAGCCGTTCGGCGACGAAGCGGCGCAGCGTGTCGATCAGCGCGTCGAAGGTTTCGGGATCGAGGGACATAGGCGCTCCGTCAGCAGATGACCGGCTGGTAGTATCGTCGCCTCCGGCCTGCAAACCCGTTTTTCTAAAGACGCGCGATTGACGGCCCCGAACCCCATACTATGGTCCCAAAAAAAAGGACATGAGGATGCGGTTTTCAGGCAAGCGCGCGGTCGTGACCGGCGGTGCATCGGGCATCGGCCGCGCGACCGCGCACCGGTTGGCGGACGAGGGCGCACGCGTCGTCATCGGCGATATCGACGCGGCGGGCGGTCAGGCGATCGCGGACGAATCGAACGGCCGGATCGTCTTCCAGCGCTCCGCCGTGACCAGCGAGGCGTACATCTTCGCGCTGCTCACGCTCGCAGACGATGCGGGCGGGCTGGACATCCTGTTCAACAATGCAGGCGCCGGCGGATCGCGCGAGCCGATCGACACCATCTCCGCCGACGAATGGGACGCGACGATGGCGCTGCTGCTGCGTTCCGTCGCGCTCGGCATCCGCCATGCCGCGCCGCTGATGGCGAAGCGCGGCGGCGGGGCGATCGTCAACACCTCCAGCGTCTCCGCGCTCGGCACCGGCTATGCGCCCACCGCCTATTCGACCGCGAAGGCGGGCGTATTGCACCTGACGAAGCTGGCGGCGGCGAACCTCGCCAAGGACCATATCCGCGTCAACGCGGTCGTCCCCGGCTTCATCACGACCAACATCTTCACCAGCGCGCTGGACCTCGACGCGACGAGGAAGCCGCAGGCGGACGCGATGATCGCGCATGTCGCCGCCGATTCGCAGCCGATCCGCCGTGCGGGTCGCGCGGAGGACATCGCCGCCGCGGTCGCGTTCCTGGCGAGCGAGGATGCTAGCTTCGTGACCGGTACGCACATCCTGGTCGATGGCGGCCTGACGATCGGCACCCGCGCGAGCTGGGATCCGACCGCGCCGTCGCTGCTCACCGCGCTCGACGCGTTCAAGTGACCGCGATCCCCGCCCCGCGGCGGCTGTCGACGGGCGTCACGCTCAGTTACGGCTTCGGGTCGGTCGCCTACGGGGTGAAGGATGCGGGCTTCGGCACGTTCCTGCTGATCTTCTACAACCAGGTCGTGGGAATGAACCCGGGCACGGTGGGGCTGGTCATCATGGCGGCCCTGGTGCTCGACGCGTTCGTCGATCCCGCGGTCGGGCTGCTGTCGGACCGGACGCGCAGCGCCTGGGGGCGGCGGCATCCGTGGATGTATGCGTCCGCGCTGCCGATCGCGATCGGCTGGCTGCTGCTATGGAACCCGCCCGCGTCGCTGACCGAGGGGATGAAGCTCGTCTGGCTGTTCGCGACCGCGGTCGTCGTGCGCAGCGCGGTCAGTTGCTACGAGGTGCCGAGCCAGGCGCTGACCCCCGAACTGACGCAGGATTACGACGAGCGGACGCGGATCACCGCCTATCGCTATCTGTTCGGGTGGATCGGCGGGCTGGCCGTCCTGGTGCTGGCGTACCGCGTGTTCCTGGTGCCGTCGGCGGCCTATCCCAACGGGCTGCTGAATGCG
Organism: uncultured Sphingomonas sp.; assembly: GCA_964247555.1. Taxonomy (GTDB): domain Bacteria; phylum Pseudomonadota; class Alphaproteobacteria; order Sphingomonadales; family Sphingomonadaceae; genus Sphingomonas. The sequence continues at coordinate 11,884 of CAXTVB010000043.1, forward strand.
GACGGCTATCACCGGCTGGCCTGGGCGTCGGTCGGGATCATGCTCGTCGCGATCCTGGCGTCGGCGATGGGGACGCACCGCGAGATCGGGCGGCTGCCCAAGGTCGAGATCGTGCCGCAATCCTTCGCGACGTCTCTCCGCGAACTCTGGTCGACGATGCACAATCGCGGTTTCGTCGTGCTGATGCTGGCGGGGGTGTGCGCCTATACCAACCAGGGAATCAGCTACGCGCTGTCGACCTATTTCTACAATTACGTCTGGCAATTCTCCTCGGGCACGCTGGCGCTCCTGCCGCTCGCATTGCTGGTCGGCGCGGCCGCGGCGTTCGTGATCGCGCCGCGGCTGGGCGCGCAGACCAGCAAGCCGCGCGCGGCGTTCGGCTTCGTCGTCGCGGGGATGATCTTCCAGACGATGCCCTATTGGCTGCGCTTCCTGGGCGCACTGCCGCCGCTGCATTCGACCGCGCTGGTCGTCACGCTGTTTTCGATCTTCGCGGTCGCCACCGCATTGAACGTCTGCGGCTTCATCATCGGCGCGTCGATGATGGCGGATGTCGTCGAGGATTCGCAGGCGCGCACCGGCCGTCGCAACGAGGGCGTGTTCTTCGCAGGATCCTTCTTCGTGCAGAAATGCACCTCGGGAATCGGCATCGCGGGGGCGGGCGCGATCCTGATCCTCGCCGCCTTCCCCAAGGCCGCGGTGCCGGGGACGGTGCCGGTCGCTACGCTCGACCGGCTGAGTTGGCTTTTCATCGCGGTCTATGCGGTGCTGGCGACCGCGTCCGCGCTGCTGTTCACCCGGTTCCCGTTCGGCCGCGCGGAGCACGAATCGCGGCTCGCCGTGCTGGCGAACGCCGCGTCGGTCGACGCCGCGCTGAAGCAGCCCTGACGACGAAGCGAGCGGGCAGAACGACCAGTCGAGCAGGTGAAAACGGCTCGTCCCGGATCGTCGCCCGCCAAACACCGTTCGTCGGAAACGGTTCCCGCGCGGCTTCCAATTAATTCCGCATCCCCCTAGCCCAGGATCAACAACCGTTCAGCGACCTTTGGGGGGTCTCATGACATTCAAGGCTTTCACGGCGCGATTCGCGCTGATGGTATCGTGCGGCCTGATGATGGCCGCCCCGGCAGCCGCCCAGTTCTGGCAGTGCGCCCCCTATGCCCGCGAAGTGTCGGGCATCCAGATCCGCGGCAACGCGAACACCTGGTGGGGCCAGGCCGCCGGCCATTACGACCGCGGCCATACCCCCAAGGTCGGCGCGGTCCTGGCCTTCGCCGCGTCGCACCGGATGCGCGTCGGCCATGTCGCGATGGTGTCGAAGGTCGTCAGCGACCGCGAGGTCCTCTTGACCCACGCCAACTGGTCGCGCCCCGGCCGCATTGAAACCGACGTCCGCGCGGTCGACGTTTCGGATGCCGGCGACTGGAGCATGGTGAAGGTCTGGTACGCACCGCAAGGCGGGCTCGGCACCTCGGCCTATGCGATCAACGGTTTCATCTACGGCGCCGGTGCGCACGAGCTGCCGACGATCCAGATCGCGCAGCAC
>CAXTVB010000044.1:0-12371 GCA_964247555.1 uncultured Sphingomonas sp.
GCTATTATGGCGGCGGCGGCGGGTCGGTGCGCGGTTACGGCTATCAGCGGCTCGGGCCGCTCGATCCGCAGGGCAACCCGATCGGTGGCCGCTCGCTCAACGAATTCTCGCTCGAGGCGCGCTACCGCTTCGGGAATTTCGGGGTCGTGCCGTTCCTCGACGGCGGCCAGGCCTATGAGAGCAGCATGCCGAAATTCTCCGGACTGCAATATGGCGCGGGGATCGGCGGCCGGCTGTATACCAATTTCGGGCCGCTCCGCATCGATGTCGCGACGCCGCTCAACCCACGCCCGGGCGACGGCAAGATCGCGCTCTACATCTCGATCGGGCAGGCCTTCTGATGACCGACGCGGTTCCCGAAGGCGAGACGGTCGCCGTGCATCGCCCGCTTTGGCAGCGCATCCTGAAATGGATCGCGCTGACGATCGTCGGGCTCGCCGTGCTGTTGGGCCTCATCCTGGTCGGCATCAACACCGATCCGGGCCGGCGGTTCGTCGCGGACCAGCTGGGTGGGTACACCACGGCGTCGGGACTGAACATCAAGGTCGGGCGGATCGACGGCTCGATCTATGGCCAGATGGTACTGTCGGACCTGCGCGTCAGCGATCCGACGGGGGTGTTCCTGACGAGCCCGCGGCTCGACGTCGACTGGCGCCCGTTCCAGTATCTGCACAATCATATCGACGTCCGTTCGCTCGACGCGGGCCTCATCACGCTGGCGCGCAAGCCGGTGCTGAAACCGACGCCGAGCGATCCGAGCGCGCCGCTGCTGCCCGATCTCGACATCGACATCGCAAAGTTGCGCATCGCACGCTTCGTGATCGCGGCGCCGGTGACCGGACAGCCGCATATCCTGAGCCTCGCCGGTGCCACCCATATCGCCAATCGCCGTGCGCAACTGAATGCGGACGCGGTCGCGCTGCGCGCGCCTGGCGTCGCGGGCGGGGACCGGCTGAAGCTGGTGCTCGACGCGGTGCCCGATGCGAACAAGCTCGACGTCGAGGTCCGTCTCGATGCGCCGACCGGCGGCGTCGTCGATACGCTGGCGGGGCTGAAGGCACCGCTGACGGTGCGCGTCGGCGGCAAGGGCAGTTGGGCATCATGGCAGGGTCGCGCGCTCGCGACGCTGGGCGCGGGGCAGCTTGCCGATCTCGGCGTGACCGAGCGGTCGGGGAAGATCGCGATCCGCGGCGTGACTCGGCCCGGGCTGTACATGCCGGGCGGGGCGGTGGAGCATCTGACGTCGCCGGACCTGCAGGTGGCGATCGACACGACGCTGGACCAGCGCAAGGCGGATACCCGGATCAAGCTGAACTCCAGCGCGCTCGCGGTGGATGCGGGTGGCCTGATCGATCTGGCGAAAAGCCGGTTTTCGAACTTCGCGGTGGATGCGCAGCTGCTGACGCCCGGCGCGATCGCGCCGCAGCTTGCCGGGCGCGACGTCGCGGCGCGCGTGGTGCTGGACGGCGCATTCGCGACGCCGACGGTGGATTACAAGGTGCGTGCCGGGGCGATCGGCTTTGCGGGCACCGCGGTCGAGGACCTGTACGCCGAAGGGCTGGCGCGGGTCGATGCGAAGCGCATCCTGATCCCCGTCAAGGCGAAGGCGCGCCGCGTCACCGGGCTGAACGCCGCGGCCGGCGGACTGCTGAACAACGTCTCGATCGCAGGCGATTTCGCGATCCAAGGCGTCAACGTCCTGACCGACAATCTGCGGGTGCGATCGGATAAGATCGACGCGACCGCCATCGTCGTCGCGAACCTTTCGACCGGGCGCTACACCGGTGCGCTCAAGGGCCGGGTCAACGACTATACCGTCGACGGGATCGGCATCGTCAACCTCGTCACCGATGCGAAGCTGGTCACCGCGGCCGGCGGAGGGTTCGGCATCCAGGGCCATGTCGTCGCCAGGACCGCCACGATCTTCAACGCGGGTGCGGCGAGCTTCCTGGGCGGGAACGCCGTCGTTGCCGCCGATTTGAATTATGCGCCCACCGGCGTCATCGGCTTTTCCAACGTTCGCCTGAACGCGCCGCAATTCCGCGTGACCAGCGGCAGCGGACGGTACGATCCCAAGGGCGCAATCCTGTTCCAGGCGGATGCCTATTCCACGCAGTACGGCCCGCTGACGGCGCGCGTCACCGGGACGGTCACCGATCCCGTCGTCGTTCTCACCGCGGCGCATCCTGGCGTCGGCGTGGGGCTCGTGAACCTGCAGGCGCGCGTCGTCGGACGGAACGGGTCCTATGCGGTCGTCGCCAGCGGCGGCACGAATTACGGTCCGTTCAAGGCGGACGTGCTGGTCACCCCCGGCAAGACGCTCGCGGTCGATGTCCACCGTGTGACCTTCGCCGGCGTCGATTTCATGGGCCGCATCGTGCAGGTCCCGGCGGGTCCTTTCGCGGGCCGGCTGACCTTCGGCGGGTCCGGGCTGAACGGCATCCTGAACCTGGGCGCGCAGGGAAAATACCAGCGCGTCGACGTCGATGCGCGCGCCAACGGCGCGAAGATCCCCGGCGCGCTGGACTTCACGATCGGCCGCGCGATCGTCGTCGCGCATGCGGTGCTGACGCCGCAGCCGCAGATCGTCGCCGACGCGCAGGTCGCAGATGTCCGCTACGGCGCGGTCGTGCTGTCGGCGGCGCGCGCGAAGGTGAACTACGTCGGCGGTCGCGGCACCGCGCAGGCGCTGGTGACCGGATCGAGCGGCGTGCCGTTCCGGTTGGCGGCGAATGCCAAGCTTTCGCCCAACGACTATCTGCTCGCCCTGCAGGGCCAGGCGAACGGGATCGATTTCCGCACGGTGAACCCCGCGCATGTCGTCAAGGCGGGCGCGGACTATCGCCTGTCGCCGACGCAGATCGATTTCGGACCCGGTACGAGCGGCGGCAAGGCCGGCGGATCGCTGCGCGTGGCGGGCACCTATGGCAAGGGCATGACGGTTCAGTCGCGGCTCGACCGGTTCGACCTGTCGGTCGTGAACGCGCTGATCCCCAACCTCGGCCTCGCAGGACAAGCCACGGGTAGCCTCGACTTCAGCCAACCCACCGCAAGCGCCTTCCCGCAGGCGAACGCACAAGTCACGGTCGCCAATTTCCAGCGTTCCGGCCTGGCGGCGGTGTCCGAGCCCGTCGACATCGAATTCGCCGGCAAGCTGCTGTCCGATGGCGGCGAAGCGCGCGCGCTGGTGAAGCGCGGCGGGACCGTCGTCGGTCGCCTGCTCGCGACATTGCGGCCGCTGCCGTCGGGCGGCGGATCGTGGACGACGCGGTTGATGGCGGCACCGCTGTCGGGCGGTATTCGCTACAACGGCCCGTCCGCCGTGCTGTTCAGCCTGGCGGCGTTGCCCAACCAGCAGGTATCGGGGCCGATCGCGATCGCCGCCGATTTCTCCGGCCAGGTGAAGGCACCGCAGCTGCGCGGGCTGATCCGCGCGGACAATCTGACGTACGACAACGAGGTGTACGGCACGCGCCTGTCGCAGATGCGGATCGCCGGGCAGTTCACCAACGACAAGCTGACCATCTCGACCCTCGACGCGAAGGCCGGGGACGGGACCGTCAAGGCGCAGGGGTCGATCGGCTTCGCGGCCGACAGCGGCTTCCCGATCGATATCCAGGCGACGCTCGACAAGGCGCAACTGGCGAAGAGCGATGCGCTGGGCGCGACCGCGACGGGCAACGTGCACCTGACGAGCGGCGCGAAGGGTGGCCTCGTACAGGGCACGCTGACGATCCCCAACGCCCGTTACGCGATCATCCGCCAGGGATCGGCCGAAGTGCCCGAGCTCACGGGCGTGCGGCGCAAGAGCGACGCGCGGCCGACCCTGTCCACCGATCGTCCCGCGCCGCCGGCGCCGACCGGGCTGTTCAAGCTCGATCTCACGATCAAGGCGCAGAACCAGCTGTTCGTGTCGGGCATGGGCCTCGAGTCCGAATGGTCGATGAACCTGCACGTCGGCGGCACGAGCGTCGCGCCGGAGATTACCGGCGGGCTCGACCTGGTGCGCGGCACCTATTCCTTCTCGGGCAAGAATTTCGAGGTCACGAAGGGCACGATCCGCTTCCGCGGCGGTGCGCTGACCGATCCGGATATCGACATCAGTGCATCGACGACCGCGAACGGCATCACGGTCATCATCAACATCACCGGCACCGGCGAACATCCGCAGATCGCGTTCACGTCCACACCGACGCTGCCGCAGGACGAGGTGCTGAGCCGCCTGTTGTTCGGCACGTCGCCGGCGAACCTGTCGGCGATCGAGGCGCTGCAACTGGCATCCGCGCTCAATTCGCTGCGCGGGTCCGGTGGCGGCGGGCTCAATCCGCTCGGCAAGCTTCGCTCGGCGGTCGGGTTCGACCGGTTGCGGATCGTCGGCGCGGACGCGGCCACCGGGCAGGGGACGTCGCTCGCCGCGGGTAAGTATATCACGAAGAACATCTATGTGGAGATCGTGAGCGACGCGAAGGGCTTCACCGCGACCCAGCTGACCGTCGCGCTGACCAAGACGCTCAGCGTCCTGTCGTCGGCCGGGTCGTTCGGCGGCAGCAACGTGAACCTGAAATATTCGCGCGACTTCGGCGGTACCAAGCGATAGGTTCTCGTCTGCAACCGAACGATAGTCGGGCAGGAGGATGCGTGATGGCCAGCAATTCGGTCGAACATGTCGACGTGATCGTCGTGGGTGCGGGCATTTCCGGCATCGGCATGGGCTATCATTTGCAGACGCGTTGCCCCGACCGGTCCTATGCGATCCTCGAAGGTCGCGCGGCGATGGGCGGGACGTGGGACCTGTTCCGCTACCCCGGCATCCGGTCCGACTCCGACATGCATACGCTGGGTTTCGTGTTCCAGCCCTGGACGCAGGCGAAGGCGATCGCCGACGGCCCGTCGATCCGCGCCTATGTCCAGGATACCGCGACGACGCACGGAATCGATCGGCACATTCGCTACGGCCACCACGTCAAGGCTGCCGCCTGGTCGACCGCTGATGCGCGCTGGACGGTGACCGCGACGGGCCCGGAGGGCATGCCGGTCACGATGTCGTGCAATTTCCTGTGCATGTGCTCGGGCTATTACGACTATGCGAAGGCGCATTCGCCCGACTTCGCCGGTGCCGGCGATTTCGGCGGGCAGATCGTCCATCCGCAATTCTGGCCCGAGGGGCTTGATTATGCCGACAAGCGCGTCGTCGTGATCGGCAGCGGCGCGACCGCGGTCACCTTGGTGCCCGAAATGGCCAAGCAGGCCGCGCATGTGACGATGTTGCAGCGATCGCCGACCTATGTCGTCTCCCGCCCTGCCGAGGACCCCGTCGCCAACTGGCTGCGCGCGCGGCTGCCGTCGAAGCTGGCTTACGGGATGACGCGGTGGAAGAACGTGCTGTGGGGCATGTTCTTCTTCCGCATGGCGCGCAAGAACCCCGCCAAGGTCAAGGAGCGGATCCTCGGCATGGTACGCGAGCATCTGGGGCCGGATTACGACGTCGCGACGCATTTCACGCCGCGCTACAACCCCTGGGACCAGCGGCTGTGCCTGGTGCCGGATCCCGACCTCTTCGGGGCGATCACGGCGGGCAAGGCGTCGGTCGAGACGGCGACGATCGAACGCTTCACGCCGACCGGTATTCGCCTTGCCTCGGGCAAGGAACTGCCGGCCGACATCATCGTCACCGCGACGGGGCTCGAACTGCAATTATTGAGCGGTGTCGCCTTCACGCTGGACGATTCGCCGGTCGATCTGGCCAAGACCCTGCACTACAAGGGCATGATGTACGAAGGCGTGCCCAACCTCGCATCGGTCTTCGGCTACACCAACGCGTCCTGGACGCTGAAGGCGGACCTGACGGCGATGTATGTCTGCCGGTTGCTGAACACGATGAAGCGCCGCGGACTGCGCCAGGCGACGCCGCGCAACGACGATCCGACGATGGGGACGGAACCCTTCCTGGATTTCTCGTCCGGCTATGTCCAGCGCGCGGCCGGTAAGCTGCCGCAGCAAGGCACGAAGAAGCCTTGGAAACTCAACCAGAATTACGCGTTGGACATCATGGCGCTGAAATATGGTTCGGTGGACGACAGCATGATCTTCTCCAATCCGCTCCCGGTCAAAGCGCGCGTCGCCGCCTGATCCGATCGCCCACGCGCAAAAAACGGTTGGCAGGTTCGTTCGACCGAATTAGTGGGCGGTGATGCTGCAATCGCGCCTTCTCGATATTGCCGTGCGCGAATTCGGCGCAAAGGGCATCGACGGCGCCAGCACGCGTGGGATCGCGGCCGCGGCGGGGACGGCGATGTCGTCGATCACCTATCATTATGGCGGCAAGGAGGGGCTGTACCTGGCCGCCGCCGACCATATCGCGGCGCGCATGGCGAGCGAGATGGACTCTTCGCTCGACGGCGAACGGGCGATCGCGTCGGACGATCCCGAAGCGGCGCGCGCGGGTATCCACCGGATGCTGTCGACCTTCGCGAACAAGATGGCGGGGGAGGCGAGCGGCGACTGGTCGCTGTTCATCATGCGCGAACAGATGGCGCCCAGCGCGGCGTTCGACCGCATCTATGCCGGCGTCATGGGGCAGATGCTGGAAACGCTGGCGAACCTGGTCTGTATCGCCAGCGGATCGAAGGATGCGCGTGCCGCCCGGATCATGACGCTGACCCTGTTCGGACAGGTCCTGATCCTGCGCGGATCGCGCGCGACCTGCCTGAAGCTGCTGGATCACGATGCGATCGAGCCAGACGACCTTGCCGATATCAAGGCGCGGCTGCGCGCCAACACCGACGCCATGATCGACCGGCTGGCAGCCGATGAACGGGGAACGCCATGAGCGACGCGAAGACCGACGGGCAGGACGACGATCGGAAGGACGACGGTCGGACGGACGAAGATGCCGGACACGGATCGTCGAACGGGGGCGACAAGGACAGTTCGAAAAAGTCGGACGATGATTCGAAGGACGATGAGTCCGACGCGGATTCGGACGACGATGGCGACGATGGCGAGAAGAAGGAAAAGAAGCCTTCGATCTTCAAGAAGCCGCTGTTCTGGATCATTCTGATCGTCGTCGTGACGGTGCTCGTGGTCGGCGGCGTCCTATGGTGGCTGCACGCGCGACAGTTCGAATCCACCGACGATGCGTTCGTCGACACGCATATCGTGCGCATCGCACCGCAGGTCGGGGGCACGCTGGTGAAGGTCGCGAACGTCGACAATCGCCATGTAGAGGCGGGGACGCTGCTGGGGGTCATCCAGCCGAGCGGTCCCGAGGCACAGCTGGCCGAGGCGCAGGCCAATGTCGCGCAATCGCTCGCGCAGGTGGCACAGGCGCGCGCGCAGGTCACCGCCGCGGTGGCGCAGCGCAACCAGGCCGCTGCCCAATCGCGTGGTCCCCTGGCGATGGCGGTGAAGGCCGAGCAGGATCTGGCACGGTATCAGCAGCTCGCGCAGATCGATCGCGCAGCGGTCGCATCGCAACAGCTCGACCAGGCACGCTCGACTGCACGGTCGACGGCGGCGGATGCGCGTGCGGCGCGGCAGGCAATCACGAGTGCGGACGCCCAAGTCCTCGTCGCGCAGCGGCAGGTCCGTGCCGCCGAGGCGGTCGTCGGTGCGCGCCGTGCGGCAGCGGATCAGGCGAAGGTGACGATCGGCAATCTGTCGCTACAGGCGCCGGTCGCGGGGCAGGTCGTCAACCGTTCGGTCAATCTCGGTTCCTATGTCGGGCCTGGCACGCAGTTGATGGCGCTGGTGCCGGACAATCTGTGGATCACCGCGAACTTCAAGGAAACCCAGCTGACGCTGATGCGCATCGGCCAGGGCGTGGCGATCACGGTCGATGCGTATCCGGACGTGAAGTTCCTGGGCCATGTCGACTCGATCCAGCGCGGCGCCGGCCAGGCGTTCGCCTTGTTGCCCGCACAGAATGCGACGGGCAATTACGTGAAGGTCGTGCAACGCGTGCCGGTGCGGATCACCTTCGACATCAAGAACGGTCCCGACCCGCGCCATTATGCGATCGGCCCGGGCATGTCGGTGGTCCCGACCGTCAAGGTCCGCTGACGATGGCGAGCGCGGCGCGCAGCGACGGGTGGGATCCGGCTCGATCGGTCGCGGGTGGGTTGAACCCGTGGCTGATCGTCGCGATCATTTCGATCCCGACCTTCATGGAGGTGCTCGACACCTCGATCGCGAATGTCAGCCTGGAATATATCGCCGGCGGTCTCGCCATTTCGAACGACGAGGCGACCTGGGTGCTGACCAGCTACCTGGTCGCCAACGCGATCATCATCCCGATCTCGGGATGGCTGTCCGACACGATCGGGCGGAAACGCTATTTCCAGATCTCGATCGCGCTGTTCACGATCTCCTCCTTCGTATGCGGGATCGCGCCCAATCTAACGGTCCTCGTCCTGGCCCGCGTGTTCCAGGGGATCGGCGGTGGCGGGCTCGCGCCGGTCGAGCAATCGATGCTGGCGGATACCTTTCCGCCGGCGAAGCGCGGATTGGCGTTCGCCGCGTTCGCGATCGTCGTCGTCGTCGGCCCCGTGCTCGGGCCGACCTTGGGTGGCTACATCACCGAATTCTATAGCTGGCACTGGGTTTTCCTCATCAACGTGCCGGTCGGGATCGGTGCGCTGCTGGCGGTGCAGACGTTCGTCGACGAACCCGACCAGATCAAGAAGGACCGCGCGAAACGACTGAAGGGCGGCATCCGCATCGACTATGTCGGGGTCGCGCTGGTCGCATTGGGGTTGGGCTTCCTGGAGATCGTCGGCGACCGCGGGGAGCGCGAGGACTGGTTCTCCAGCCCGATGATTTTAGGTGCCGCGATCATCTCCGGCGTGTCGCTGATCGCGCTCGTGATCTGGGAGCTGAACCACGACGATCCGATCGTCGACCTGCGGCTGCTGAAAAAACTGAACTTTTCGATGACGTTGCTGGTGATGATGATCACCGGTCTGATCCTGTTCGGCACGACCCAGGTCATTCCGCAGATGCTGCAGCAGGTGCTTGGCTATTCGTCGCTTGACGCGGGGCTGGCGCTGACCGCGGGCGGGGTGGCGACGCTGATCGCAGTGCCGTTCGCGGGGGTGTTGACGGGAAAGATCGACGTTCGGATCATCCTGATTTCCGCACTGCTGGTGCAGGCCGCGGCACTGTGGAACCTGTCGCACTTCACCGCGGACATCACCTTCTGGGATGCGGCGACCGCACGGCTGTACCAGGCGATGGCGTTGCCGTTCCTGTTCGTGCCGATCAACGCGGTGGCCTATGTCGGGTTGCCGCAGCGGTCGACCGCGCAGGCGTCCGCGCTGTTGAACGTGGCGCGCAACCTGGGCGGGACGCTAGGGATATCCTCGGCGCAGACGATGCTGGCGAATTATCAGCAGGTCCACCAATCGCGGCTGGTCGAGGGCCTGAACCCGTTGAACGCGAACTACACCCAGTGGCTGAGCCAGGCGCAGTCGGCCCTGACCGGTACGCCCGACCAGACGACGCTGGGCGTATTGTATCAGACCGTCCAACGTCAGGCGAACATGCAGGCAGTCATCGGCGTGTTCTGGACGTTGATGATCGTCGTGCTGGTCGTCACCCCGCTGGTATTGCTGATGCGACCGGCCAAGTCGGGTAGCTCGCAAGGGGGAATGGGGCATTGAAACACCTGCGTAGCGTATCGCTGCTGGCGCTGGCGCTGGCCGGCTGCACGGTCGGTCCCAATTACACCAGACCCGAAACCAGCGTCCCCGCAGCCTATGCCGGCCCGGTCGCGACCGGATCGACGGTCGACCCGGCGACCTGGTGGACGGCCTATGGCGATCCGCAGCTGACGGGGCTGGTGCAGCGGGCGCTGAAGGACAATCCCGACATCCAGATCGCGGCATCGCGCGTCCGCCAGGCGCGGTTGCAGAGCATCGCGGCTCGCTCGCAGGGCCTGCCGCAGGTGAACGCGGACGCCGACGTGTCGCATATCCAATTCAGCAAGAACGCCGGTTTCTCCTCGCTGGCGTCGCTGTTCGGGGGCGGCGGTGGCGGTAGCGGCAGCACGTCGTCGTCGGGCATCGCCTTGCCGGGCAGCGGGATAACGACCTTCGCCGCGGGATTCGACGCCAGCTGGGAACTCGACGTCTTCGGCGGCGTCCGCCGCGGTGTCGAATCCGCACGCGCGCGGACGGAGGCGGCGGAGTGGAACCGGCGCGACGCCGCGGTCATGCTCGCCGCCGATGTCGCGCAGGCCTATTTCGCGCTTCGGCTCGATCAGGCGCAGGCGCAGGTCGTGACGGACGAGCTGGTGCGGCAGCGCCGCGCGTTGCAGATCGCCGGCAATGTCGCCTCGGTCGGGCTGGTGCCGACGATCAACGTCACCCGCCAGCGCGGCCAGCTGAACACGACGCAGGCGCGGCTCGCACCGATCCAGGCGGACATCGCGGTTCGCATCCACGCGCTCGGCATATTGTTGGGGACGGAACCGACGACGCTGGCGGACGAACTCATGCGTCCCGAAATGGCGCCCATGGGCATACCGGCCGTGCCCGCCGGCCTGCCGTCCGACCTGTTGCGCCGGCGTCCGGACATCCGCGCGGCGGAACGGCAGCTGGCCGCGGCGAACGCCGACATCGGCGTGGCGGTGGCGGACATGTATCCCAAATTCTCGCTGACGGGGATGAGCCAGCTGATCTCCACCACGCTGGCGACGCTGTTCGAAGGCGACAGCATCCAGCTGACCGGTACCGCGATGGCGCAATTTCCGCTGCTCGACTTCGGACGCCGGCGCGCCACCGTGGAAAGCCGGAGGGAGGACCGTACCCAGGCGCTCGTCACCTACCGGGCGACCGTGCTCGGTGCGCTGCGCGATGTGGAGGATGCGCTGATCCAGCTGCAGGCCGAACATGATCGCAACGCCGTCCTGGCACGCGCGATCGCGGACCAGCAGCAAAGCGCCACCGCGATCGAGGCGCAATATCGCACCGGCTTCGTCGCGCAGGATAGCCTGCTGAACGCGCAGACCGACGTACTGACCGCGCGCGAGCAGCTGGCGCAGAGCAATGCGCAGTTGCAGCAGAAGACCGCGGCGCTGTTCAAGGCGATCGGCGGTGGTTGGTCGGAGACGGCCGTGCCGGCTCGCCCAGCGGAGTAAGTGCGCGCGGAGGGAACGATCGAAATCCGATCGTTTGTTCGATTCGGTCGTCAGGAAACTATGCCGACTGTCCCGAGTCGGGACGCAGATACTATTGGGTGCTCAGCGGTACAGGCACGGCGGGAGCCGTAGCGTCCGTCACACCAGTCGTCGGCTCAGGTTTTCAAAAAATCCCTAACGATCTTCGGGGCTTGGCACACCCGAGCCGACTGGTCTTCACCAGGGACGAATGCCCCGGCCATCGCCGTAAATCAGTGCGAGAATGAACTTCAGCATGTTGTTCTCCCTTGTTTGCACCACGTTGGATGCTCTGGGGATTTAACAGTTTTTTAAGATGCCGACAATGTGGTTACCCGTGGATCAACCTTGCGGCTTCCGAAGAGAACCCAGGCCTTAAACATATCTTCAGCGGCTAGCCCGTAACCAGCGGGCATGACCGACCCGGCGTCTAAGCATCTCCAAGCGGCGGAACCGCCCGGCGGCGTGCCGCCGGGCGCCCCGATGATAGCGATGCCGTCGCACATGCGCGCCGAGTGGCGCTTCGTGATCCTCGTCGACATCGAAAATTTCACGATACTGCGTCGACAATATGGTCGGGCGCGAACCGATGCGCTGGCGGCCGAGGTAACCGCGACGTTGCGCGAACGGATCGGCGGTGCGACCGCGATCTCCATCGGACGCGGCGCGATCGAAATGGCGTTCGACAGCGAACACCGGGTCGCATTGACCGCGGCGATCGCGGCGATCGAGGCGACGTTCGAAGGGCCGATCGACATCGATGGCGAAGACCAGCAGCTCGACATCGTCATCGGCGCGGCGGCGACATCCAGCCTGCACCGGGACGATGTCCGCCTGATCGAAGCCGCGGAGCGCGCCTTGGCGACCGCGCAGGTCGAACGCGTGGCCGTCGTTCACGACGTGACCGGATCGCCGGAGTCCGTCGACCGGATCGCCTTGGCGCGCGACCTTTCGCACGCCATCCTGCGCGACGAGCTGTTCCTTCATTATCAGCCGAAGGTCCATGTCCGTCGGCAGGAAGTCGCCAGCGTCGAGGCGCTGGTTCGGTGGCGGCACCCGGTCCGCGGCCTGATCCAGCCAAACGACTTCATTCCCATCGCCGAGGAATCGCGTGGTATCGTCGCGCTGACGTTGTGGACGATCCGCAAAGTCATCACCGATCAGCGGACATTGGCCGCGCATGGTCATGACCTGGCGGTCTTCATCAACATCGCGG
>CAXTVB010000044.1:12381-13237 GCA_964247555.1 uncultured Sphingomonas sp.
ATCCACGCTTCGTCCGCCAGGCCTGCACCCTGATCAAATCGAGCGGCGCGAAAATCGGGTTCGAGATCACCGAGACGTCGGTTATCCGCGATCCCGAAAGCGCGATCGCCAATCTGAAGGTTTTCGCGGACATCGGCATCACGATCGCCATCGATGACTATGGCGCAGGTCTGTCGTCCCTTGCCTATCTGAAGCAATTGCCGGCGCGAGAACTGAAGATCGACAAGCTGTTCGTGACCGAGCTCACCAGTTCGAACCGCGACCCGCTGATCGTCCGATCGACGATCGATCTGGCGCATGCGCTTGATATGGAAGTGGTGGCGGAAGGGGTCGAAACGCCATCCGCCCTCGCGCTGCTGTCGGTGATGGGCTGCGACATGGTTCAGGGATACCTCATCAGCCGCCCAATCGCGATCGAGGCGCTGATCGAGTTCCTCGACAATGATCGGCACGTGGTTGCCGCCGAATCGCGCGCTTCGCTCGGCCAAATGGCAGCGGTCTGGGCGCGCGGGTGATGCGCCTCAAGCGCTGGGCCGGACCAGCCTTCGCACTGGCATTCTGCGCGACGCTACCGACCGGTTTGCTGGCGGCACCGGTCGATCAGCGATCGGTCGATCAAGCGATCGCAGATGCGAAATCGATGATGGGGGTCGATCCGTCGCTGGCTTTGTCGAAGGCCGACACGGTTCGGACCCGAGCACGCGGATTATCGTCCGACGAGGCCCGCGCCATCGCGAGCGCGACCGCGGACGGGTTGCAGGCCGAGGCCCTTCTGCGTCTCAACCAGTCGGCCCAGGCGATGCCGATCGCCAGCCGTGCGCTGGAGCCGGCCCTCTCGCAGGGGTTCCCCGCCGGG
>CAXTVB010000045.1:0-13205 GCA_964247555.1 uncultured Sphingomonas sp.
GCGTAACGCTATTGTCAGAAGGAACAGTATATCTCCGAAATACCACGGCCGTAATAGTTGTTACAAGACCCGACGCAACCATGCCGGGTGGAGTAAGATTTTTTACCCGCCTATCCGGCATTGGCGAGGTAAACCATGGCTATCCCCCCCCCAACTGGTAGCCTACCTGATTTACTATAAGGATTTCAATAACGAAGAGCAGGCATCAAGAGAACTCATTGAGTTTTATAAAGTATGGAACCCAAAAGAACGAGAAGATGTTCTCACATTTGTATCGTATGTTGCCATGCTCGACGATGTCGGCTGTCGGCGCGAACATCGTACAAATGGTCCTATTCTCGATGCTGAAATAGTTAGAGCGAAGTCTTGTTCTACGTTATACCGAAATATGGAAACATGGTTATTCAAGGCTAAGCTCAGCATTCGCTAATACAATTATAGAGTTTTTTTATGCTACGTCAACTTCGTAGCACGCATCAATTTAATTAGGATTATGGGGCAGTCTCGTCCTGGATTACGGGATCACCTTGTCCATCGCGCGAACTACAACAAATCGCGTAGGTTGAGCGGCCACAAATGCGTTGCTGTGGTCACAAATACAATTTCCACCAGCTATCACTATACCCCCCGGCCTTCGCCGGGGAGGGGGGTGTCAGGGCGGGCGGTCATCCTTACTGAACAACGCATTGTCGTAGGCGCGGGGCGTCATTCGCCGAACCGGGCGCATCCGCTGGCGAGCGACATTCTAAGACGACGACGGACGGGCCAGGCGCGATAGCAGCCGGCGATGGCAAGCCTTCACCATCATCCCGATCCGTGCGAACCATCCGACGAGCACGGCTGGAAAGTCCGCCCGGACCGCCCGCCGCCCCATCCGCTGACCGAAGAGGACCCGCCAATGACGACAGCCGCCGAATGGTCCGGTCCCGTCGGAGATACCTGGGCGGATCGGCACGTCGATACCGATCGTAGCTTTGCGGAGCTATCGGTGAAACTCGACGCCGCGATCCTCGCCGTGGCGGCGGGCATCGCCGGGCGCGCATTCGATCTCGGTTGCGGGGCTGGCGCGACCAGCATCGCGCTCGCGCGGGCGCGACCCGATCTCGCCGTCACCGGCATCGACGTATCCGCCGATCTGGTCCGCGCCGCGCGCGAGCGAACCCGAACCATCCCGAATGTCGACTTTGCCGTCGCCGATCTCAACGCCGACGCAAGCTTGGTCGTGCGCGACGCGGACCTGCTATGCTCGCGCCACGGCGTCATGTTCTTCGCCGACCCGGTCGCCGTGTTCGCCGCGCTGCGGTCGGGCGTCCGGCCGGGTACGCCGCTCATCTTCTCGTGTTTCCAGGCGCCGTCGCTCAATCCCTGGGCGGGCGGGCTGGTCGCCGCGTTGACCGGCGTCGCATCTTCGCCGCCTGCCGGCTATGCGCCCGGCCCGTTCGCCTTCGCCGATCCGGGGTTCGTTGCGGCCATGCTTGCCAAGGCGGGATGGCACGCGGACGATCCCGAACCGGTCGATTATCGCTACATCGCCGGCGAGGGCGAGAACCCCGTTGCCGCGGCGATCGCCTTCTTCCGTCGGATCGGCCCTGTCGCCGCCGCGCTGAAGGCCGCACCCGAGGACGCGCACGGCGCGTTGCTCGATACACTCGAAGCGCTGCTCCGGGCGCGGTGCGAGGGGGGCGTCGTCGCCTTCCCCGCCGCCGCCTGGATCTGGCGCGCCACTGCGCAGGAGAATGCCGCATGACCATCATCGTCCACCATCTCGAAAATTCGCGGTCGCAGCGTATCTTGTGGATGCTCGAGGAATTGGCGCTGCCTTACGAGGTCAAGCGATACGAGCGCGACAAGACGACGATGCTGGCACCGCCCGAACTCAAGCGAATCCATCCGCTCGGCAAGTCGCCGGTGATCCAGGACGGCGACGATGGCGACCGGGTGATCGCGGAGACGGGTGCGATCGTCGAATATCTGGTCGACAAAGCGGACGGTCGCCTGGGCGCGCCGGCCAGTCGCGACGGAGCACTCGCCTACCGCTTCTGGCTGCATTATGCCGAAGGATCGATGATGCCGCCGCTGCTGCTGAAGCTGGTGCTGGCGCGCATTCCCGTGCTGGGCAAATCCGCCGTCAAGCGGATCCAGCCGATGATCGACGTCCATCTGGATTTCGTCGAATCGGAACTGGCGAAGCGGCCTTGGTTCGCGGGCGACGAAATGACCGCGGCGGACGTGATGATGAGCTTCCCGCTGGAGGCGGCGCGCAGTCGCGGTGGCCTGGACGAATCGCGTCCGGCGACGATCGCCTGGCTGGCGAAGGTCCATGCCCGCCCGGCCTATCAGGCCGCGCTCGCCGCTGGCGGCCCCTATGCCTATGCCTGACGGATCAGTGGAGCAGCCCTGAACTGGGCGCGGGGGGTGGGTCGATGTCCGCGGGCAGCCGCGGTTCCAGCCCGCCCTCCCACGTCGCCACGACGCTGGCGGCGACGGCGTTGCCGATGACGTTGGTGGCGGACCGGCCCATGTCGAGGAAATGGTCGACGGCCAGGATCAGCAACAGCCCGGCCTCGGGAATGTGGAACATCGACAGCGTCGCCGCGATCACGACGAGCGACGCGCGCGGCACGCCCGCAATCCCCTTTGACGTCACCATCAGCACCAGCAGCATCGTGACCTGCTCGCCGAGCGACAGATGGATGCCGTAGGCCTGCGCGATGAACAGCGACGCGAACGTCATGTACATCATCGACCCGTCGAGGTTGAACGAATAGCCGAGCGGTAGGACGAAGCTGGCGATCCGCGGCGGCACGCCGAACCGGTCGAGCGCCTCCAGCGTTCGCGGATAGGCGGCTTCGGACGATGCGGTGGTGAACGCCAGCAGCAACGGATCGCGAATATAGCGCACCAGCAGCCGCATCCGCGGACCGATCAGCAGGAACCCGATGCCGATCAGCAGCGCCCACAACAGGAACAGCCCGAGATAGAAGCTGGCCATGAAATAGCCGAGGTCGCGCAGCACGCCCGGTCCACGCTCGGCGAGCGTCGACGCGACAGCGGCGAACACCGCGACCGGGGCGAAGCGCATGACGTAGTCGGTGATCCTCAGCATCACCGCCGACAGCGCCTCGACGCCGCGGACCAAAGGTGTCCCGGTCTCGCCGACCGCGGTGATCGCGACGCCGACGAAGATCGAGAATACGACGATCTGCAGGATCTCGTTGTCCGCCATCGCCGCGATCATCGACGCGGGCACGATATGCGCGACGAAATCCTTCAGATCGAACCCGGTCCGCACCACGCCGCTCGCCGCGCTGACCGGTGGGATTGGCAGCGCCAGCCCGACGCCGGGTTGCAGCAGGTTCACGAGGAACAATCCGAGCAGCAGCGACATCAGGCTGGCGCCCAGAAACCAGCCCAGGCTCTTCAGCCCGACCCGCCCGAGCGCGGCGGTGTCGCCCATGTGCGCGATCCCGACGACCAATGTCGAAAAGACCAGGGGCGCGATGATCATCTTGATAAGCCGCAGGAATATCGTCGTCAGGATCGCGAAATAGCTCGCGATGTCCGTCAGCCTCGCCGCCGCGGCGGGGGTGCCATCGTCGATCGCGGCATGCAGACCCCAGCCGACGACGAGTCCCGCGATCAGCGCGGCGATGATCCAATATGTCAGGCGCTTGGCCATGGTCTTACAGGTCCCCCGGTGAACACGGCGGAGCGAAGGGGATTGCGGCGTCCGGGTCAAGGACCCTATCGTGCCGCCATGCCCCAATCATCGCTCCCAACGCGCCGCAGCGTCGTCGCCGCCATGGCCGGTATCCCGCTACTGGGGGCCGCGTCGGCCGGCGCCGCGGCGTCCGCCACCGGACTGACCGATATCACCGCGGGCGCGAAGCCGATCGATGCCGCCGAACGCGCGACGCGGCTGGCGCAGGCACAGGCGCTGATGCGGCGGAACGGCATCGGCGCGGTTGTGGTCGAGCCCGGATCGTCGATGATCTATTTCACCGGCGTGTCCTGGCATCGCAGCGAACGGCCGACGCTGGCGATCCTGCCGGCGACGGGGCGGCCGTGCCTCGTCACGCCGTTCTTCGAACGCCCCTCGGTCGAGCAGACGCTCGGCGTTCCCGCCGATGTCCGCGTCTGGCAGGAGGACGAGAACCCGTTCGCGGTCGCCGCGGGGTTCCTGGCCGAGCGCGGGCTGGCGAAGGGCAGGCTGGGTGTCGAGGAGACCGTCCGCTTCTTCATCGCCGACGGGCTGGCGCAGCAGTTGTCCGGTGCGACGATCGTCTCCGCCAACCCGGTCGTTCGCGGGTGCCGGATGGTCAAGACGCCTGCCGAGATCGCGCTGATGCAGGCGACAACCGACGTCACGATCGCCGCCTATCGTTATGTCCACCCCCGCATCCGCGCCGGCATGACCAACCACGACATCGCCGCGATGATGGATGCAGCGACAATGGCGCTGGGCGGCAGTCCGGAGTTCAGCCTGGTCCTGATCGGTCCCGCCGCCGCGCCGCCGCACGGCAGCCGCGCCCCGCAGGTCGCGGCGGACGGCGCGGTCGTGCTGATGGATTGCGGGTGCACCGTGCAGGGGTACCAGTCCGACATCTCCCGCACTTTTGTCTTCGGCACGCCCAGCGACGCGCAGCGCCGGGTCTGGAACCACGTCGCCAAGGGGCAACAGATCGCCTTCGCCGCGGCGAAGGTCGGTGCGTCCGCGGGGTCGGTCGACGACGCGGTGCGCGACTATTACGCGTCGCTCGGCTATGGCCCGGGCTACCGGCTGCCGGGCCTGTCGCATCGGACGGGGCATGGCATCGGGCTCGACGGGCACGAGCCGGTCAATCTGGTGCATGGGGAGACTACGCCACTCGCGCCGGGCATGTGTTTCTCGGACGAACCTGGGCTCTATCTGCCCGGCAAGTTCGGCGTGCGACTGGAGGATTGTTTCCACATGACCGACACGGGACCCCGCTGGTTCAGTACGCCGCCGGTATCGATCGACCAGCCGGTATGATGCGGCCCGGCATATCGGGGCTGTCCCTGTCGATCGCGGCGATCGGCGGCATGGCGTCATCAGCGCCGGTCGCGCGACCGCCGGCGACCTTCGGGGCATGCGCGTTCACGACCGTCAAGGCGATCGGCGAGCGGCTGGAGGACGGCGCGACGCATCGCCCGATCCCGAACAGCGGATCGGCGGTCGAACTGGCCGATGGCGTGGCGGGCGTGTCCTACGATGAAGTGCCGGCGATCGCGAAGTCGCGGCGCGGGGACCATGTGATGGTGTGTCTGGTCGATATCCCCAAACATTGTCCACCGGGCGACAATCGCGGGCGGTGGTACACGACGACCAATTTGCGGACGCTCGAAAGCTGGACGCTGCCGGATGCCGAACACCAATGCGGGGGCGCCTGACATGGCGGGCGACGCGGTACGCGGCCCCATCCCCGTCATCGTCAATCGCAACGGCGGCGCCGCGGGCAAGCTGGGCTATCGGCTGCTGCCCGCGCTTGAGGACGCGTTCGCGGCCGCGGGGCTGGCGGCGGATATCCATTTGCTGGAGGGCGAGGACATCCCCGCGGCAGTCCGCGCGCACCGCTCGGCGCCGCTGGTCGTCGTCGGCGGTGGCGACGGGACGCTGGGCTGCGCGGCGAACGAACTGGCGGACGGTGGCGCGGCGCTCGGCATCCTGCCGCTGGGGACGCACAACCACCTTGCCGGCGCGCTCGCGATCCCGCCGGCGCTAGAGGATGCGGTGAAGCTGTTCGTCGATCCGGCGGTTCGTGCGATCGACATCGTTCGACTCAACGGCCGCGCCTTCGTGAACAACGCGTCGGTCGGCTTCTACCCGGTCATGGTCGATGAGCGCGAAGCGACGCGCGAACGCCATCCGGTGCCCAAATGGATCGCCGCGATCCCCGCGAGCATCGCTGCGATCAGGCGATTGCGGCATCACCGGTTGCGGCTGCGCCACGACGAGGGCGAAAGCGCGGTGGCGACGCCGATGCTGTTCGTCGGCAACAACCGGTACAGCCTCGAGGCCGGCCAGTTGGGCAAGCGTCCCGCGCTCGATACGGGGATGATGTCCGTGTTCGCGGTCGCGTCGCACCGTCGGCTCGCGTTGGTCGGCTTCGCGCTGAGGACGCTCGTCGGCCGCGCGGACATGGCGGCGGATTTCGCCGAACTAACCGAGACCGCGACGCTGACCGTGGAGGGAAGATCGCGGCACGTCCGCATCGCGCTGGACGGGGAAGTGGTGCGCCTGGCGATGCCGCTCCGCTTCGAAACGCTGCCGGGGGGCTTGCGCGTCGTCGCTCCCTTGAGCGTGGCGAGCGCCTAGCCTAAGCCGCGTGCCATGACCTCGACCAACGACATCCGCCGCGGCTTCCTCGATTATTTCGGACAGGCGGGCCACCGCATCGTCCCGTCCGCACCGCTGGTGCCGCAGAACGATCCGACGCTCATGTTCGTCAATGCCGGCATGGTGCCGTTCAAGAACGTGTTCACCGGGCTGGAAAGCCGGCCCTATACCACCGCGACGTCGAGCCAGAAATGCGTGCGCGCGGGTGGCAAGCATAACGACCTGGATAATGTGGGCTACACGGCGAGGCACCACACCTTCTTCGAAATGCTGGGCAATTTTTCGTTCGGCGATTATTTCAAGGAACAGGCGATCGTCCATGCCTGGACGCTGCTGACGCGCGAATGGGGGCTGTCCCCGGATCGGCTGACCGCCACCGTCTACCACACCGACGACGAGGCGTTCGACCTGTGGAAGAAGATCGCCGGGCTGCCCGACCACCGCATCATACGCATCCCGACCAAGGACAATTTCTGGTCGATGGGCGACAACGGCCCCTGTGGCCCCTGTTCGGAGATCTTCTACGATCACGGCGACCACATCCCCGGCGGCCCTCCCGGATCGCCCGACGAGGATGGTGACCGCTTCGTCGAGATCTGGAACCTCGTGTTCATGCAATATGAGCAGGTGGATGCCGAGATCGTCGGCGAACTGCCCAAGAAGTCGATCGACACGGGGATGGGGCTGGAGCGGATCGCCGCGGTGATGCAGGGCGTCACCGACAATTACGACACCGACACGTTCAAGGCGTTGATCGCCGCTTCGGGCGTGCTGACGCACACCGCGACCGACGGCGCCAACACCGCCAGCCACCGCGTGATCGCCGACCATCTGCGCACCAGCGGCTTCCTGGTCGCGGACGGCGTGCTCCCGGCGAACGAGGGCAGGGGCTACGTCCTTCGACGGATCATGCGCCGCGCGATGCGCCACGCGCACATCCTGGGTGCGAAGGAGCCGCTGATGCACCAGCTGGTGCCCGCTTTGGTCGCCGAGATGGGCGCCGCCTATCCCGAACTCCTGCGCGCGCAGCCGCAGATCGAGGCCACGCTCCGCCAGGAGGAAACGCGCTTCCGCCAGACGCTCGACAAGGGGCTGAAGCTGCTCGACGAGGCGACCGCGGGGATGAAGCCGGGCGATACGTTGGCCGGCGAGACCGCGTTCCGACTCTACGATACCTATGGCTTTCCATACGACCTGACCGAGGATGCGCTGCGCACGCAGGACTTCACGGTCGATCGCGCTGGCTTCGACACCGCGATGGCGGAGCAGAAACGCGCCGCGCGCGCCGCCTGGAAGGGCTCGGGTGCCAAGGCGTCCGACGATCTGTGGTTCGACATCGTCGAGGAAGCGGGCGCAACCGAATTCACCGGCTATGGCGCCGACACGGGCGAAGGTCAGGTCGTCGCGCTGGTCAAAGACGGGGCGCGCGTCGATCGCGCGACCGCTGGCGACACCATCGCGATCGTCGTGAACCAGACGCCATTCTACGGCGAGAGCGGTGGCCAGGTCGGCGACACTGGCACGATCGGCGGCGACAACGGCCTGCGCGCCAACGTGACCGAAACGTCGAAGCAGTTGGGCCGCGTGTTCGTCCACCATGCGCTGATCGAGTCGGGACAGATCGCGGTCGGCGATCCCGTGAAGCTGACGGTCGATATCGCGCGCCGTGGGCAGATACGGGCGAACCACAGCGCGACGCACCTGTTGCACGAGGCGCTGCGCCAACGTCTGGGCACGCATGTCGCGCAGAAGGGGTCGCTTGTCGCGCCCGATCGGCTGCGCTTCGACGTATCGCATTCGGTGCCGATGACCGCGGCCGAACTCGCCGACGCCGAAGCGGCGGTGAACGCGCAGATCCGCGGCAACGGCGCGGTCGTGACGCGGCTGATGACGCCGGACGATGCCATCGCGATGGGCGCGATGGCGCTCTTCGGCGAGAAATACGGCGACGAGGTCCGCGTCGTGTCGATGGGCACCGAGGCGGAAGGGGAGACCTATTCGATCGAATTGTGCGGCGGCACGCATGTCGGAGCGCTCGGCGATATCGGTCTGTTCAAGATCATCGGCGAGGGCGGTGTGTCCTCGGGCGTTCGGCGCGTCGAGGCGCTGACCGGCGAGGCGGCGCGCGCCTATCTCGTCGGCCGCGACGCGACGCTGCGCGAAGCGGCGGCGGCTCTCAAATCCTCTCCCGACGAAGTGCCCGCGCGCGTAGCCGCGCTGATCGAGGATAAGCGTCGGCTGGAGCGCGAACTGGCGGATGCCAAGAAGGCGTTGGCGCTGGGCGGCGGATCGAGTGGGCCTGCCGGTCCCGAAGATTTGGGCGGCATCGCGTTCGTCGGGCAGGTGCTCGACGGTTTCGACGCGAAGGGACTGCGCAGCGCGATCGACGACGCCAAGCAGCGCATCCGCTCCGGCATCGCCGCGATCGTCGCGGTAAACGACGGACGGGCTTCGATGGCGGTGGGCGTGTCGGAAGACCTCGTCGCCAGCCACAACGCGGTCGATCTGCTTCGCGTCGCGGTCGCGATACTCGGCGGGCAGGGCGGGGGCGGCCGGCCCGACATGGCGCAAGGGGGTGGCCCAGATGGCGCGAAGGCGGCGGACGCGATCCAGGCGATCCGTGATGCGCTGGTCGCCGCCTCTGTGGCGGCGTGAGCCTATGATTCGGCTCGGTCTGGTCGCAGCGATGCTGTTCGCTGGCCACGTTTCGGCCCAGACGCAACCGGCACCCGCGCCGCCGGCAGCGACGCGCAGTCCCGACATCGTTGTCACTGGCAAACGCTCGTCGACCAAGGCGGAGATCCGCCATCTTACCAGCCAGGTCATGGCGGTGGGCGACGCCACCGAGGCGGTCGCCCGGTTCGATCAGCCGGTATGTCCCGATGCCATCGGAATGGCGCCCCAATTCAACGCGCGGGTCGCCGCGCGAATCGTCGAGGATGCGCGAGCGGCCGGGATCGATGTCGGCAAGGAGGGATGCCACCCCAACATCACCGTCGTCTTCATCGACAACGGCCAAGCCCTTGTCCGCCAACTCCGCCGAAGCCATGCCGAGATGTTCGGCGACATGGAACCGCACGCGATCAATCGGCTGGCAAACGATCCCGGACCCATCCATACATGGACGATCACCGAGACGACCAGCCGCGACGGCGACAAGCTACGCGTCGGCACCAGCACCGGCGTGCGTGCGCCGGAATTGCAGGTGCGAACCGCCTCAATGATCGAACTCACCACGAGACGGAGCATCCTTGCGACGGTTTTGGTCGTCGATATTCCCGCGGCGATGGGCAAGGGGCTGGATCAGATCGCGGACTACGCCGCCATGCGTACGCTCGCGGAAACCCGCGGTCCGGCAAATGGGACCGGTGGCCAAGATACGATCCTGCGGTTGTTCGATCCAGGCGACGGGATACTCCCCGCGGGACTGACGCCGTTCGATCGAAATTACCTGAAGGCACTGTATATCGGTCAGGGAACCTTGCCGCCCTTCGCCAAGGCGAACGAGATCGCCGCCCGCGTCAACAAGGCGCTGTCGGGCGCCGTCGCGGTCGGAAAGTGAAATAGCGCCGCCGCCCCTGACGATGGGGCGGCAGCGCTTGTCGATTACTTCTTCGCAGCGCCACCGATCGCCGCATCCAGCTGCGCGGCGGTCATGCCGATGACCAAGCCCTTCGGCCCGGACGAAAAACCTGTGATCGGCAGTTTTGCCTCGCCGCCCTTGGTCGTCGTCAGCGTCACATATTGCGCATCCGCGGTCTTGATGGTGCCGACTTGCGTCGCGCCGTCGCTACCGAACACCGCCGATCCCGCGACGAGCTGCGCCTTCATCGCGGCAGCGGCTTGATCCTGCTGCTGCACGAAGGCGGCGTCCAGCTGGACCTTGGTCATCGCCATGGTCGGCCCCTTGGCGCCGGAACCCAACGATGCGGGCGGCACCGCCACGTCATGTGCGCCGGTCGAAATCACGACCGCGTCCGGCGTTACGCTGCTGACCGTGCCGACCACACCCCCCGCGGTGTCGTAAACCGTCACCCCGACCGCCGTCACGGCAGGAGCCGGTGTGGTCTGGGCGAAAGCCATCGTGGACGTCGAGGCGGCGAAGATGCCGGCGATCGCGATCGTATAAAAGGTCTTCATCACAAAATTCTCCCGATCTGTGCCCGTAACGAACGTGACAGCATGGGATCGGGTTCCGAATGCGGGTCAGGGCGTGCGACGTATCCGACGAATACGCGGCTCGCGGTCGAGCGCGGCGTCGCGCTTGATCTGCTGGCGCAGCGCATCGCGCTTGTCGTGAATCGATGCGATGACGGGCCCCATCGCCACCCCCATGTCCACCAGCACCGCCTCCGACAGCTGCAGCGAGCTTTCCAGCGTTTCAGGCACCGCGTCGGTCGCGCCGGCGCGGTAGAGTTCGGCCGCATGCGCCGCATCGCGGGCGCGCACGACGATCGTCAGGCCGGGGGCTGCGGCGCGGACGCGCGCGACCAGGTGGACGCTCAGCACGGGTTCGTCCATCGTCAGTACCAGCGCAGTGGCATTGGCGAGATCGAGCCGCTCGACCATGCCCGGACGGCCGATATCGCCGAACATCACCGCATATCCCTCCGCCCGTGCCGCCGCGACCGCATCGATGTCCGCCTCAACCGCGAGGTAGGGCTTGCCGTGCGTGGTCAGCAGATCGGCGACCATCCGGCCGACCCGACCGAACCCGATGATGACCGCGCCGGTGACGACGGGCGTGATCCCGTCTCGTGCCGATACGTCGCCGCGTTCGATCCGGCGCGCGATCCCGCGGCCCAACGCCGCCAGCAACGGCGTGATCGTCAATCCGATCGCGGTCACGATCTGCCAGAAGGCGGCGGTGGAGGGCAGGATGAGTTGCGCCTGAGCCGCGGTGGCCAGCACGATCAGCGTCGTCTCCGACGGGCTGCCCATCAGCAGTCCCGTCTCCGCCGCGGTGCCGCCACGTGCCCCACCGACGCGCAGCAGCAGGAACGTGACCACCGCCTTCACCGCGACGACGCCCGCGACCGCGGCGATCAGGTCGGGCCAATTGGCGATGACCAGCCCAAGGTCGACGCCCATGCCGACCGTGATGAGGAACACGCCGAGCGCCAGCCCCCGGAACGGCGCGGTCATCGCCTCGACCGCGGCGTGGTAATCGGTCTCCGCGATCAGGATGCCCGCGATCAGCGCGCCGACGATGGGCGACAGCCCCGCTGCGGTCGTCGCGACACTGGCGACGATGACGACGAGAAGGGAGGCGGCGAGGAACAGCTCGGGGCTCTTGGTGCGCGCGGCCTGGGCGAACAGTCGCGGCAGGATTACCCGCCCGCCGCCGTAGAGGATCGCCACCGTCAGTCCGCCACGCAGCGCGACGATGCCGATCCCGCTCCATCCACCGCCCAGCCCGGGCGCCATCGCCCCCAGCGCGAAAATGATGGGAACGAGCGCGAGGTCCTCGAACAACAGCATCGCGAACGCCGACCGGCCGACCGCGCTGGTCATGCCCGCAAGCGGAATGACCAGTGCGGTAGACGACAGCGACACCGCCAGCCCCAGCCCGATCGCGCCGTCCATATCCTGCCCCATCAGGTGCAGCGCGGTGGCGATCAGCGCGGCCGATCCGAACAATTCCGCCGCCCCCGTCAGGAACACCAGCCGCCGCATCGCCCATAAGCGCCGGAACGACAGTTCCAGCCCGATCGAGAACAGCAGCAGCGTAATCCCGAACTCGGCGAACGGCTCGATCGCGTGCGGGTTCGATATCGTGACGTAATAGAGCCAGGGGAACCGGTCGGTCAGGCCACCTAGCCCGGCCGGGCCGACGACCAGCCCGACAAGGATGAATCCGATGACCGGACTGACCTTCAGCCGCGCGAACGCCGGGATAACGATCCCCGCCGCGCCGAGGATCACCAGCGTATCGCTGAACCCCTGATTGTCGAGCCCTATCGCCATGGCATCGAGCCTAGCCGCGGCACCGCCCAAGCGATAGCCGCGGCTTCCGTACCGGGATCACCCCCAGTGCGCCATCTCGCCTTCGAGGTTCACCCGCACCTGCTCGAAGAACTGCTCGGTCGTCATCCAGGGCTGGTCGGGGCCGATCAGGATCGCGAGATCCTTCGTCATATGGCCGTTCTCCACCGTCTGGACGCAGACGCGCTCCAGCGTCTCGGCGAACTTCACGACGTCGGGAGTGTCGTCGAACTTGCCGCGATATTTCAGGCCGCCGGTCCATGCGAAGATCGACGCGATCGGGTTGGTCGAGGTCGACTTGCCCTGCTGGTGCATGCGGTAATGGCGCGTGACGGTACCGTGCGCCGCTTCCGCCTCGACCGTCTTGCCGTCCGGGGTCAGCAGCACCGACGTCATCAGGCCGAGCGAGCCGAAGCCCTGCGCGACCTGGTCCGACTGCACGTCGCCGTCATAATTCTTGCACGCCCAGACGAACTCGCCGCTCCATTTCAGCGCGGAGGCGACCATGTCGTCGATGAGGCGATGCTCGTAGACGATGTTCGCTTCCTTGAACTTGTCCTTGAATTCCGCCTCGAACACCTCCGCGAACAGGTCCTTGAAGCGGCCGTCATAGGCCTTCAGGATCGTGTTCTTCGTCGATAGATATACCGGCCATTTCAGGTTCAGGCCGTAATGCATCGACGCGCGCGCGAAGTCGCGGATCGAATCGTCGAGATTGTACATCGCCAGCGCGACGCCCGCCGACGGGAACTGGAACACCTCGCGGTCGATGACCTGGCCGTCGTCGCCGTCGAACAGGAGGCGCGGTTTCCGGGGGCGGGGGAGGGGAAAAGGGGCCCCAGAATATTGATCCCCGAGCGGG
>CAXTVB010000046.1:0-13080 GCA_964247555.1 uncultured Sphingomonas sp.
TGAAGATCTTCGCCCCCGTCGGGATCGAGATGATCATCGTCGTGATCCCGAAGAAGCTATTGACGCTGGCGCCCGACCCCATCGTGAAGAAATGGTGCAGCCAGACGAGATAGGCGAGGATCGTGATGACCATCGTGGCATAGACCATCGACGTATAACCGAACAGCTTCTTGCCCGAAAAGGTCGAAGTGACTTCGCTGAACACGCCGAACATAGGCAGGATCAGGATATAGACTTCCGGATGGCCCCAGATCCAGATGAGGTTCACATACATCATCGGATTGCCGCCCAATGTGTTCGTGAAGAAGGCGGTGCCGACGTAGCGGTCGAGGCTGAGCAGCGCGAGCACCGCGGTCAGCACGGGGAAGGCCGCGACGATCAGGACGTTGGTGCAGAGCGCGGTCCAGCAGAAGATCGGCATCTTCATCATCGTCATGCCGGGCGCGCGCATCTTCACGATCGTCGCGATCAGGTTGACCCCCGACAACAAGGTCCCGACGCCCGCGATCTGCAACGCCCAAATATAATAATCGACGCCGACCCCGGGACTGTAGTCGATCCCAGACAGTGGCGGCATCGCGAGCCAGCCGGTCTGCGCGAATTCGCCGATGAACAGGCTCATCATCACGATCACCGCGCCGCCTGCGGTCATCCAGAAGCTGAAATTGTTGAGGAACGGGAAGGACACGTCGCGCGCGCCGATCTGCAGGGGCACGACATAGTTCATCAGCCCCGTCACGAACGGCATCGCGACGAAGAAGATCATGATGACGCCGTGCGCGGTGAACACCTGGTCGTAATGATGCGCGTTCAGATACCCGTCGGACCCGTTGAACGCCATCGCCTGCTGGAGGCGCATCATGATCGCATCGGAAAACCCGCGCAGCAGCATGACGATGCCCAGGATCATGTACATGATCCCGATCCGCTTGTGATCGACCGTCGTGAACCATTCGCTCCACAGATAGCCCCAGAGCCGGAAATAGGTGAGCGCGGCCAGCAAGGCGGCGCCCCCCATCGCCACCGCCGCGAAGGTGGCGACGACGATCGGTTCGTGCAGCGGCAGCGATTCCAGCGTGAACCGGCCGAGGATCGGACTGACGGCGAGCGGCGAGAGATGCGGTGCGAGGGACATGGGAGTGGCCATCTTAGAGGGGCTTCTGCTGGGGCGTGGTGGATTCGGCGGGGGATGAGGGGCCGCGCTGTTTGACCTCCGCCGGACTGGCCGGCGGGGGGCCGCCCGCGTCCGTGGTCGTCAACGGCGAGCGGGCGATCTTCCCGCGCGGCGTCCCGCTATTCGCCTCGCCGTGCATCGCGGAAGGATCGGCACCGTTGGTGCGCATCATGTCCGCCATGCACGTCGTGCCGGGCCGCACGCACTGGTTGACGATCGCATCGAACAGCCCCGGCGCGACGCGACCGAAGCGGATGACGGGGACCTTCTCCGTCGGCCGCTCCAGCACCGCGTAATTGGCACGCGTCAGCGGCAGCGCCGCGGCGCGGTTCTGCGCGACCCAGGCGGCGAAGCCTGCTTCCCTCAGCCCGTGGAAGCGGAACCGCATCCCCGAAAATCCGGCGCCGCTGTAGTTGGACGAGAAACCCGCATAGTCGCCGGGCGTGTTGATCACCGCATGGAGCTTCGTCTCCATCGACGGCATCGCGTAGATCATGCCCGCCAGCGTCGGCACGTAGAAGGCGTTCATCACCGACGACGACGTGATCCGGAACCGGATCGGCCGATCGACGGGAGCCGCCAGTTCGTTGACCGTCGCGAAGCCATATTGCGGGTAGATGAAGAGCCATTTCCAATCGAGCGCGACGACCTGCACCTCGAGCGGGGCAACGCCGGCGACCACCGGACGGTCCTTCGCGATCCGGCCGATCGGGCGATAGGGATCGAGCAGGTGCGTCCCCGTCCACGTCACCGCACCCAGACAGATGACGATCAGCAGCGGCGCGGCCCAGATCACCAGTTCGAGCTGCGTCGAATGATCCCAGTCTGGGGTATAGGTCGCAGTCTGGTTGCTGGCGCGGTAGCGCCACGCGAACAGGCCGACGAGCGCGATGACCGGGATCACGATCAGCAGCATCAGGAAGGTCGCGAAGATCACGAGGTTGCGCTGCTGGAGCGCGACGTCGCCTGCCGGGTGGAGGACGACCGCGCTGCACCCGCCGAGCAGGGCGAGGGGTAGGAGGCTTGGCCATCTCGGCATGGTAGGCTTGATCACGGGTTCGGGCTGGCAATCGCGCGCCGCATCACTTGCTGTTCCCCCGCGAACGCGGGGGCCCAGGGGCCACAAGCGAAATCCTGTGTAACCCTGGGCTCCCGCTTTCGCGGGAGAACGATGTTCGGGCCGATCGGATCGGTTTGGACACCGAACACGGTCGTCGAAGGGAAAGGGGCCAGCCATGACGCCGATATAGCCCCACATGCTGCGCTGCGTCATTGGACATTTTGTCCAATGCCCGCGCCATGCGATATAGGGCATAGGATCGAACGATGGCCGCCCCGACTCTCCGGCCGAGGAAGACGGATATGATCGCCCAGACCGGCACTATCGCCCCCGCCTCTCAAACCGCCGAACGCGATGCGCGCGCGATCAACGCGGGCGACGGCCATGTCCGGCCGAGCGAGATCGCGATCGGCGTCGTCATCGGGCGGACGAGCGAATTCTTCGATTTCTTCGTCTATGCGATCGCATCGGTACTGGTCTTCCCCGCGCTCGTCTTCCCCTATGTCGATCGGCTGACGGGCACCTTCTATTCCTTCGCGATCTTCGCGCTCGCGTTCATCGCGCGACCGATCGGCTCCTTGATCTTCCTGCGGGTCGACGAGGTGCTGGGGCGCGGTACGAAACTGACGATCGCGCTATTCCTGCTCGGCGGATCGACCGCGTCGGTCGCGTTCCTGCCGGGGTACGAGACGATCGGCTATTGGTCGGCGATCCTGTTGGCCGTGTTCCGCGTCGGCCAGGGGATTGCGCTGGGCGGCGCGTGGGATGGCCTTGCCTCGCTGCTCGCGCTCAACGCGCCGGAGCACAAGCGCGGCTGGTATGCGATGATCCCGCAACTCGGCGCGCCGCTCGGTCTCATCGTCGCCAGCGGGTTGTTCGCCTTCTTCCTGTTGTCGCTGTCGACCGCCGATTTCCTCGAATGGGGCTGGCGCTACCCGTTCTTCGTCGCGTTCGCGATCAATGTCGTCGCGCTCTTCGCCCGGCTGCGCATGGTGACGACGCCCGATTATACCGCGCTGTTCGAAAGCCGCGACCTGGAGCCGTCGCGCGTCGTCGATACGCTCCGCAGCGATTGGCGCAACATCGTCATCGGCGCCTTCGCCCCGCTCGCCAGCTTCGCCCTGTTCCACATGGTCACCGTCTTCCCGCTATCCTGGGTCGTCCTGTTCGCGCACGAGGACGCCGCGCGGTTCCTGGGGATCGAGATCATCGGCGGGTTCGTCGGGCTGGTGTCGGTCGTCGCGTCGGGACTGCTGGCGGATCGTTTCGGCCGGCGCTCGCTGCTCGCGGCCTCCGCTGCCGGGATCGCGGTGTTCAGCGGGTTCGCGCCGCAATTGCTCGACGGCGGCGGCGTGGGCGAGATCGTGTTCATGGTCGCAGGCTTCGCGCTGATGGGCCTCGCCTTCGGTCAATCCTCCGGCGCGGTCGCCGCCAATTTCGCCAGCGCCCGCCGCTACACCGGCGCCGCGCTGACATCGGACCTCGCCTGGCTGGTCGGGGCCGGATTCGCGCCCTTCGTGGCGCTGTGGCTGGCGAGCCGGTTCGGGCTCCTGGCAGCGGGGGCGTATCTGCTGTCGGGCGCGCTTGGCACATTGGTGGCGCTGTTGATCAACAAGGAATTGGGGCGGCGTATCGCATGACGCGCTAGACCGCTGCCGAAACCGTTGAAGGCAGCCGCGACATGACACCCTTGACCGACATCCGCGTGCTCGATTTCGGGCGCTATATCGCGGGACCCTATTGCGCGGCGCTGCTCGGCGATTACGGCGCGGAGGTGATCCGGGTCGAGCGGATCGGCGGCAACGAGGATCGCTTCACCGTCCCCGTCGCGGAGGATGGCGCGGGCGCGGCGTTCCTCCAGCTCAACCGCAACAAGAAGTCGCTCGCGCTGTCGCTCGGCAGCGCCGACGGGCAGGCGATCGTCCGGCGGCTGGTCGCGACCGCGGACATCGTCGTCGCGAACATGCCCGCCGACGCGCTCGCCAAGGCGGGGCTGGACCTCGCCTCGCTCGCCGCGATCAAGCCCGATATCATCCTCGTCACCGCGTCCGCGTTCGGCGATGCGGGGCCGATGGCGCGCAACGTCGGCTTCGACGCGATCGGGCAGGCGATGTCGGGCGCGGTCCAGCTGACGGGCACGCCCGACCAGCCATATCGTGCGCAGGTCAATTACGTGGATTTCGGCACCGCGCTCCACTGCGCGTTCGGGGCGATGGTGGCGCTGCGCGAGCGTGACCGGACGGGGCGAGGGCAGCAGGTGTCGGGGTCGCTGCTCGGCACCGCGACCGCGATGACCAACGGGCTGTCGATCGACCATGCGCTGAACGGCGTGGAGCGACAGCCGCTCGGCAATCGCAGCTATGGATCGGGCCCCACCGACATCTTTCGCACCAGCGACGGATGGATCGTGACGCAGGTCGTCAGCAACGCGATCTTCGCGCGCTGGGCGACGCTGGTCGGCGCGCCCGAACTGATCGACGATCCGCGGTACGCCGACGACATGGCGCGCGGCGACAACGGCGCGGCACTGAGCGAGCGGATGGCGGCGTGGTGCGGCGGACGGACGACCGAGGACGCGGTCGCGACGCTTGGCGCGGCGCGGATCCCGGCGGGGCCGGTGCTGGCACCCTCGCAGGTGATGGCGCACCCCCAGGTCCAGGCATCCGGCTTCGTCGAGCATGTCCGCTATCCCGGCACACCCGGCCCCGCGCCCATCGTCGGCGCGCCGCTGACGCTGAGCGATGCGCCGCGCGATCCGATGACGCGCGCACCACAGGCCGGCGAACACAGCGCCGCGATCCTGGCCACGCTGGGCTACACCGCGGACGAGATCGCCGCGATGGCGGCGCGCGGGACGGTGCAGCTCGGCGGCGGACGATCGATATCGGCGCTCGACAGGCCGGCGGTAATATCAATATAGTACCAATCATGAGGATCGATCGATGAGGCCGAGGCGCCACCGCATCACCACCGCGCTGGTCCTGTCGACCGCGCTGCTTGGCGCCGGCGAGGCGAGCCGGGCCGCGGACCGCGATCTGACGATCCGGTTCGATGCGCCCGCCCCGCCGACGGGACCCGAATGGGAATCGCAAGGCCTGCCCATCGGCAACGGGCGTCTGGGTGCGATGGTCGGCGGGGGGGGCGCCGTCGAGACGTTGCAGTTCAACGAATCGACGCTGTGGACCGGGGGCCCGGGGTCGCCCGGCTATGATTTCGGC
The DNA here is from genome assembly GCA_964247555.1 of uncultured Sphingomonas sp. Taxonomy (GTDB): domain Bacteria; phylum Pseudomonadota; class Alphaproteobacteria; order Sphingomonadales; family Sphingomonadaceae; genus Sphingomonas. Next base: position 5,453 of record CAXTVB010000046.1, read on the forward strand.
AATTGGGCCGGGCCGCGTCCGGGTGCGCTGGCGGCGGTGCGCAGGCAGATCGCCGCCGATGGCAGCATGCCGACGCCCCCGGTCGCGCGCGCGCTGGGCACCAAGCCCGTCGGTTACGGCGCCTATCAGGATTTCGGCCAGCTGCGGCTGACGATGGCGGATGCTGGCGGCAAGGTCGGCGACTATCGCCGTACGCTGGCGCTCGACGATGCGATCGCGCACGTGACCTATGTCCGGGACGGTGTGCGCTACACGCGCGATTATTATGCCAGCCATGCAGACCAGGTGATCGTGATGCGGCTGAGCGCGGATCGGCCGGGGCGGATCGGTTTCGAGGCGCGATTCGCGGTCCCCGCCAACCGGACGCATGCGGATCGCGCGCAGGATGGGCGGATCGCCGTCGCCGGTGCGCTGAACGACAATGCGCTGCGCTACGAGGCGCAGGCGCAGGTCACCGCGATGGGCGGCCGCAGGGAGACGCTGGCGGATGGGGGCGTGCGCGTGGTCGGGGCGGACAGCGCGGTCGTGATCCTGTCGGCGGGCACCGGCGCGGGGCAGAATTTCCCGACCTATCGCGGGCCCGATCCGCACGCGCGCGTCACCGCGCTGCTGGATGCGGCCGCCGATCGGGACGAGCGGGCCTTGCGCGCGCGGCATCTGGCGGACTGGCACGCATCGTTCGACCGCGTGGCGCTCGACATCGGCCAGGCCCTGCCCGATCGCCCGACCGGCGATCTCGTCAAGGGGTATCGCGGGACGACCAGCGCGGAGGACCATGCGGTCGAGGCGCTGTATTTCCAGTTCGCCCGCTATCTGTTGCTATCGGCCAGCCGGTCCGACTCGCCGCTACCCGCCAATCTGCAAGGGCTGTGGAACGCGTCGATCGATCCGCCCTGGCAGGCGGATTTTCATCTGAACATCAATCTCCAGATGAACTACTGGCTCGCCGATCCGCTGAACCTGGGGGGGTCGATCGATCCGCTGGTGCGTTTCACCGATACGCTGCGCCCGCCCGGGCGGGTGACCGCGCGGCGGATCTTCGGCACGGACGGCAGTGCCGATGGCGGCTGGGTCGCGTTCCTGAACGCCAATCCCTGGGGCTATACCGGCGTCATCGATTATGCCGACGCATTCTGGATCCCCGAGGCCGCGGCGTGGCTGTCGAGCCAGGTCTACGACCATTGGCGCTTCACCCGCGACGATGCGTGGCTGCGTGCCCGCGGCTATCCGATCATGAAGGAAGCGGCCGAGCTGTGGCTGTCGCAGCTGGTCGTCGATCCCCACGACGGGCGGCTGGTGGTCTCGCCCAGCTTCTCGCCCGAACACGGGGCCTTCACCGCGGGCGATTCGATGGCGCAGCAGATCGTCGGGCAGTTGCTCGCCGATACCGCGGACGCCGCCGGGCGGCTGGGCGATACCGCGTTCCTGGCGCGGCTGGCGCCGGTGCGCGCAAAACTGGATCCGGGCCTGCGAATCGGGCGATGGGGCCAGTTGCAGGAGTGGAAGGCGGATCTGGACGATCCCAAGGACACCCACCGGCATCTGTCGCACCTCTACGCGCTGTTCCCCGGCGATGCGATCGCGCCCCGCACCACCCCCGCCTTCGCCGCGGCGGCGCGGCGATCGATCGAGGCGCGCGGCGACGATCACGGCGACCAGGGCACCGGCTGGAGCCGCGCCTGGCGCGCGTCCTTGTGGGCGCGGCTGGGCGACGGGACGCGCGCGCATGCCATGCTGGCCAGCCTGATCCGCGAACGCACCTATCCGAACCTGTTCGACTGGTGCCCGCCCTTCCAGATCGACGGCAATTTCGGCGGCGGCGCGGCGGTGGCGGAGATGCTCTTGCAGAGCCAAAACGACCGCGTGGCGTTCCTGCCCGCGCTGCCGCCGACCTGGCCGACGGGGCATGTCCGCGGCTTGCGCGCGCGCGGCGATCTGACGGTGGACATGGACTGGGCGGACGGACGGCTGAGCGCGGCGCGGCTTGTGGCGGCGCGGACCGGGCCCGTGACGCTGGCGGAGCCGGCGGGGCGGCGGTGGCGGATCGTAAACTCGCGTGGGGCGAGGGTCGCTTGCGCCGTGGACGGGGATACCTGCGTGGTTCGAGCGACAGCGGGAGAGACATACCGGGTCAACTGATCCGTCATGCCGGGCTTGTCCCGGCATCCATCGTACCGCGCCTTCCAACGCTTCTCGTTGCGCGGCACGATGGTGCTTCGGCGAGTTTGCATGCCCCGCATGCAAACTTGGCTTGCTGGGGGCAAGCCAAGGCCGAAACACGGAACAAGCCCGGGGTGACGAACGATAGATAGGGCGCCTACCCCACCGCCGCCGCCAGCAGGATGTGCAACGTCCCCGGCGCCGGTCGCACCACCGCGCGCGCGCCGAGCGTCGCCAGCCGGTCGTCCGATACCAGCGCCGGGCTGACCAGGGTCACGCGCAGCCGTCCGAAATGCCGGTCCGCGCTGACGACGTTGGCCGTCCCGCCCAGCGCCTCCGCAAACGCGGGGGGCAATGTGTAGGCCGCGGCCTCGACGACCGGCACCGGCGGCGCCATCGGCCGGTCGAGCGCCCCGCGCATCTCCATCGCGACGCCGTCCGCGATCGGCCCCAGCACGACCTGCACCGCCGCGGCCGACGGGCGCAGCACGCCGCGCGCGCCGAGCGCCTTCAACGCGGGCTCGTCGACCAGCGCCTGGTCGACGACCAGCAGGCGGAGCCGCGTGGTACAGGCCCCCACCTCGCGCAGGTTCGCCGCCCCGCCCAGCGCCGCGACGAACGCCGCCCCCCGGTCGCCCGCCGCAACCGTCGCCGCCGCGACCGGCGCCTCGCGCTCGCGACCGGGGGTCGGCAGGTCGAACCGGCGGATCGTGAAGCGGAAGATGGCATAATAGACGATCGCATAGACCGCGCCGATCGGCAGCAGCAGCAGCGGCTTCGTCGCCTTGCCGTAATTCAGGACGTAATCGAACAACCCAGCGGAGAAGCCGTACCCAAGCTTCACGCCCAGCCCGTTCATGATCGCTTCCGCCAGCCCGGTCAGGAGCGCGTGGATGACGTACAGCGCGGGCGCGAGAAACATGAAGCTGAACTCGATCGGCTCGGTCACGCCGGTCAGGAACGACGTGAGCGCCAGACTGAGCAGCAAACCCCCGGTGGCCTTGCGCCGATCGGGCAGCGCCTCGTGATACATCGCCAGGCACGCGGCGGGCAGGCCGAACATCATGACCGGGAAGAACCCGCTCATGAACCCGCCCGCGCTGGGATCGCCCGCAAAGAACCGCGTCAGGTCGCCGGTCTTGCCGTGCCAGTCGCCGACGACGAAATAGGCGATGTTGTTGAGGATATGATGCAGCCCGGTGACGATCAGCAACCGGTTGAGCACGCCGAACACGAACAGCCCCAAGCCGCCCGCGCCGACCACCGCATGGCTCATCGCATCGACACCCGTATCGACCGCGCCGTAGCTTGCCCCGAGCGCCGCGGCGATGCCGAGCCCGGCCAGCCCGCTGACGATCGGCACGAAGCGCCGTCCGCCGAAGAAAGCCAGATAATCGGGCAGCTTGATCGTCGCGAACCGGTTGTAGAACAGCCCGCCGACCAGCCCCGACACGATTCCCACCGGCACGTCCAACTTGCCCATCCCCGCCGCCCGCCACGATGGCTCGACCGTCGCCCTGGTCGCCTCGGCCAGCCCTGCCCCGACATCGGCGGGGACGACGAGGAAACTCGCCGCGCCCTTGCTCGACACCAGATAGCATAGCACCCCCGCCAGCGCGGCCGCGCCATTGCCGTCGCGCGCGAAGCCGGTGGCGACGCCGACCGCGAACAACAGCCCGAGATTGGCGAAGATCGCCTCCCCCGCGACGCTGAGGAACGGGAGGTCCAGGTGTAAATCGGGCTGGCCGAGCCGCAGCATCAGCCCGGCGACCGGCAACGCCGCGATCGGCAGCATCAGCGCGCGGCCGAGCTGCTGGAGGAAGGGCATCGGCGATCGCATCACAAGGCCTCCTGGGCAAAGGCGACCGCCTGCGCGCGCACGGCTTGCGCCGACGACAGGCCGATCACCGCGGCGGCATGCAGGCGGCACGCGGGCAGCGACAGCCGCGCGACGAGCGCCTTGGTCGCCGCGATCCGCGCGGGCGGTACGGACAATTCGGTGACGCCCAGCCCGAGCAGGATAGGCACCGCGAGCGGATCCGCGGCCAGCCCGCCGCACACCCCGACCGGACAGTCGTGCCCCCCGGCCCCATCACAGGTCGCCGCGATCAGCCGCAGGACCGCGGGGTGCAGCCCGTCGATCCCGGCCGCGACCGCCGGATTGCCGCGGTCCATCGCCAGCGCATATTGCGTTAGGTCGTTGCTGCCGATCGACAGGAACGCCGCGCGCGATGCGAGCAGGTCGGCGCACAACGCCGCGGCCGGGGTCTCGACCATCGCACCGACCGCGATCGGCGCAGCGATGCCGAGCGTATCGCGCAACCGTTCCACCGCCGCCTTGACGGCGTCCAGTTCGGCGACGCTGGCGACCATCGGCACCATGATCCGGCACCGCCCCTGCGGCACGACGGACAGGATCGCGCGGAGCTGCGCGTCGAGGATCTCGGGCCGGGCCAACGCCACCCGAATGCCGCGCAGGCCGAGCGCCGGGTTCTCCTCCGGCGCGATCGACAGATAGGGGGCGGGTTTGTCGCCCCCGACATCGAGCAGCCGGACGATCAGCTGCCGATCGCCCAGCACGTCGCCGATCGCCTGGTAATCGGCGGCCTGTTCGGCGACGCCGGGCGGATCGGTCCGATCCAGGAACAGGAATTCGGTGCGGAGCAGCCCGCAGCCCTCCGCCCCCTCGCACACCGCGGTCCGGGCATCCGCGACCGAGCCGAGATTGGCGAAGATCTCCACTCGCCGACCGTCCGCGCTATGGCAAAGCACGCCGCCGGTCGCCCGCGCCGCCGCCTCCTCGGCGCTGCGCCGCGCGACCGCGGCGCGCGCCTGTACCAGCTCGGCCTCGGGCGGATCGACCGCCAGCATACCGCAATCGGCGTCGAGCACCAGCATCGCCCCCTCCGCCACGTCGTTCAGCGCATCGCCGAACGCGACCGCCATGGGCAGGCCCATCCCCGCCGCTAGAATCGCGACATGCGATGTCGGGCCGCCCTCGGCCAGAACGATGCCGGCGACCGCCGCCGGATCGAGCGCGATGACCTGCGACGGCAGCAGTTCGCGCGCCAGCAGGATCCCGCCCGGCGCGATCCGCAGGGCGTCGTCGGGCAAGCCCAGGATGGCGCGAAGTACCCGGTGTTCGATATCGCGCAGATCGTCCGCGCGTTCGGCGATGCGCGCGTCGCCGCTCGCGCGCAGGGTCGCCGCCTGCGCATCCACCGCATCGCGGTACGCCGCGGCCGCGCTTCGCCCGGCCCGAATATGCCCGCGGGCGGCGTCCAACAACGCGGGATCGTCCAGCAGTGCAGCGTGTGCGGCGATCACCGCACCCTTCGTTCCCGTCGCCGATCCGCCGATCGTCAGATCGACGCGAACGAACGCGACCGCGACGTCGAGCGCGCGCAGTTCGACATCGATGCCTGCGCCGTGTTCCGGGACGACGATGTCCTCGGCGCGCAGCCAGCGTGCAGGGCCGATCGCCAGCCCCGGCGCCGCCGCGACACCGCGCAGGCCGGGCGCGTCGATCGTCGGCGAGGCGGACGGCGCGCGCGGTGCGGCCACGGGTTCGGGCGTATCGTCGAGCAGCAGCCGGGCGACGGCATCGACCGCCGTCGCCGCGTCCGCACCCTGCGCCTCGATCCCGACGACCGCTCCGTGCGGCACGCCGAGACCGAGCAGCGCCACCACGCTGGTGGTGGTGGCGCGGCGATCGCCGTGGACCAGCGTCACCGTCGCCGCCATATCGCGTACCGCGGCCGACAATGCCGCCGCCGGCCGCGCATGGATGCCATGCGCCAGCATTACGGTCACGTCGCGGCGGATGTCCCCGTTCTCCCGCGAACGCGGGAGTCCAGGGTTATAGAGTACGCCGCTTGTGGCCCCTGGACCCCCGCCTTCGCGGGGGAACGAAGCGTCCTGGGCACCCACTCGCGCGACCACCCGGAACAACGGATCCCCAACCGCGACCATCCCCTCGCCGGCGACGACCTCGACCGCGAACCGGTCGAGGTCGGTCAGGATGACCGGCGTCACGACCGCGCGCGCACCGCAGACGAGTGCGTCCAGATCGAATGACAGCAAGGGGTCGCCGCGCCGCACCTTCGCCCCCGGTTCGACCAGCGGCGTGATCCCGGCACCCGCCAGCCCGACGGTATCGATCCCCAAATGGATCAGCAGTTCCGCGCCATTGGCGGCACGCAACGTCAGGGCGTGGCGCGCGGCATGGATCGACAGCAGCACCGCATCGCATGGTGCGTGCAGGATGTCGCCGATCGGATCGATCGCGACGCCTTCGCCGAGCATCCGATCGGCGAACACCGCATCGGGCACCGCGGCGAGCGTCGTGAGCCAACCTGCAAGCGGTGCCGTCACCAGCAAATCGTCCAAACCTGGCCCCCTTTTGCGAATCCGCAGAGCTTATCGCCTGATCGCTGATCGACAAGACCTTTCAAGCATCAACGCCCGATATATACTAGATTGGTATTATCACGCAGCGACCGATGCCGGGATCCGTCATCCGCTTCGCACAAGGGCACAAGGACGGCTTGTTCACGCGGAGGCGCGAAGAAGCGGCAACGCGCCTGCAAGCGCCGCGTCGGCGCACGATCGCAAACCGTCGCGCTTTTTTGTGCCTTCGTGCGAGAACCGATTCTTCCGCCGTGACGGGAAACCTACGAACCGGCCCGCAGCGAAACACGCCCGACGATCCCCGATACCGCCCCCGCACCGGCATCGACGATGAGCACGATCCGGTGCGGATCGGACCCTGGCGGCACAAGCGCCGAGATCGGGCCGGCCACCGCCTCCGCCTTCGTCGCGGCATGGCGCCCGTCGATCCACAATTCGGCGCGCCCCACGATACCGGCGAAGCGCAGCGTCCCGCCCGCCTGCCCGACCTTGCGGGACGGCGGCACGACCGCGCGGTAGACGCGCCAGTTGCGCGCCGGTTCGGCCGGGGTCGGCGTGCCCGCGCGGACCGTCGCCCAGCTGTTCATGTCGTTGTCCGCGGGCGCGAGGTCGGCGGAGGGCATGGCGGCGAGCGGTGGGGAACGGCGCCAGCTGGCGATCTCGGTCTCCGGCACGCTAATTGCTGCCTGCGGACGCGGCGCCACCGCCAGCCGATCGATCCGGAGCGTCGCCGGGCGAAGCCCGTCCGCGGTCGCGCGGAGCGTCACCGCGCCGCGGCCGAGGGCACTCTGCACAATCACTTGCGCCAGCCCGTTGAACAGCGACCGCTGCCCGCCCTTCTCCGGTTCGTGGCAATTCGGGTCGCCGTTGCCGACACCGATGATCGTCGCGCCGGTCGCCGCGAAACGGGTCATCAGGTTCGCGGTCGGGACGTGCCGCCCGCGCGCATCCACCGCATCGATCGTGACCGGCTGCGCATCCTCGCCGTCGCCCGCCATCACCCGCCGGGCCGGGGTCAGCCGCAACGCGACCGGTCGGCCGGCGGTCTCGTGCACGGC
>CAXTVB010000047.1:0-6216 GCA_964247555.1 uncultured Sphingomonas sp.
CGTGGCGCGGGTTGCGGGGCCCGCGGCGCGGCCCGGGGCACCGGCAACGACGACGACGGTGGTCGACGCCTATCGCCTGCCGGTCGGCGGTCGGCTGGTGACGGGACTGGCCGAAGTTTCGGGGAACGGCGTGCGATCGCGCGGTCTGACCTTCGCGGTCGCGGCCGGCGCGCCGGTGGCAGCACCCGCGGCGGGCACCGTCCGCTACGCCCGGCGGTTCCGCGATTACGGGACCATCGTCATCATCGATCACGGCGATGGCTGGGCCAGCCTCCTGACCGGCCTCGGCACCGTCCGCGTCGCCGCCGGCACGACGGTGGCTGCGGGGACGCCGATCGGTGCCGCGGCCCGAGGCGACGATCCGCGGATCACCGTCGAACTGCGCCGTCGCGGCCGGCCGATCGATATCGCCGCGCTGATCGGATGATTCGCCGTCCGGTCATGCGCGGTTCAGTGCCGCGGTGCTTTGCTCGTCCCGGCTAAAGTGGCTAAGGTTCGCCACAGACCGATCGTCGGCACTTTTCCAGGAACAGCGATGCCTCGTCCCCTGCTTACCGCGACCGCCATCGTCGCCACGCTGACCGCCATTCCGGTCGCGACCGCTGCGATGGCCGCGGTGGATACCGACACCTACCGGGAATTCGACCAGTTCATCGACGTGTTCAACCGGGTGAAGGCGGACTATGTCGACAAGGTCGACGATAAGACGCTGATAAAAGGCGCAATTCAGGGGATGCTCGCGGCGCTCGATCCGCATTCGTCGTACGAGGACGCGCTGGATTACCAGAACCTCCAGATCATGACCGAGGGCAATTATGGCGGCCTCGGCCTGACGGTCCAGATGGAGGACGGCGCGATCAAGGTCGTGTCGGCGCAGGAGGGTACGCCCGCGTCGAAGGCTGGCATCAAGTCGGGCGACTATATCACGCATATCGACGGCACGCTGATCTTCGGCGACACGCTCGACGAATCGATCGCGAAGATGCGCGGCAAGCCCGGCACCAAGATCACGCTGGGCCTCGTCCGCCCCGGCCGCGACAAGCCGCTCGACGTCACCATGCTGCGCGAGGTGATCGTGCAGCATCCCGTCAAATGGCAGGTGAAGGGCGATGTCGGCTATATCGATATCAACACCTTCTCCGAACATACCGGCGCGGATACCCGCGGCGCGATCATGGGAATCGAAAAGGCGCTGGGCCACAAGCCGCTCGGCTATATCGTCGACCTGCGCGAGGATGGCGGCGGACTGCTGAGCCAGGCGATCGAGGTCGGCGACGCGTTCCTGGATCATGGCGAGATCGTGTCGCAGCGCGGCCGCGAGAAGTCGGATATCGAACGCTATTACGCCAAGCCCGGCGACGACGCGCACGGCCTGCCCGTCATCGTCCTGACCGATGCCGGCACCGCGTCCGCGTCCGAGATCGTCGCGGGCGCGCTGCAGGATCATCACCGCGCGCTCATCATGGGCGAGCGGACCTTCGGCAAGGGGTCGGTGCAGAGCCTGATTCAGCTCGGGCCGCAGACCGCGCTGCGCCTGACGACCGCGCGCTATTACACGCCGTCGGGCCGGTCGGTGCAGGAGGGCGGGATCGCCCCCGACATCGCCGTGCCGCAGCTGAGCGATACCGACTACAAGACGCGCCCCGCCTTCCGCGAGGCCGATCTGCGCCGCCACCTGATCAACGAGGTGAAGGCGGACAACAAGGTGCTGGAGGAGGACACCAAGGACGATCCCCGCTTCACCACGACCGCGGCGGACCTGAAGAAACGCGGGATCGACGATTTCCAGCTCTATTATGCGCTGAAGACGATCGCGCGGCTCGGCGGCCCGACCCAGGTCGCCGCCGCGACGAAGCCACCGATCAAGGCGGTGACGCCGTGACGTCGCTATCCCGCAACGTCGTGACCGCGCGCTGGATCGCGCTCCTTCTACCCGCCGCCTTGCTGGCGGGGGCATGGGGATCGCAGCTGATCGGTCATCTCTACCCGTGCGAGATGTGCCATTGGCAGCGCTGGCCGCATTATGCCGCGGTCATCGTCGCCATCCTGGCGTTCGTCGTGCCGCGGCGGTCGGTCGTGCCGATGGTCGCGCTCGCCGCGGTCCTGATCGCGGTCAGCGGCGGGATCGGCGTCTATCATGCCGGCACCGAATATCATTGGTGGGCAGGGCACACCGCCTGCACCACCACTGCGAACCTCGCTGGGGGCAGCGCGGCCGAGCGGCTGGCGGCGATCATGAATGCGCCGATGATCCGCTGCGACCAGCCGCAATGGACGTTCCACGGCGTTTCGCTCGCGGGCTTCAACGCGATCCTGTCGTTGGGCGGTGCCGCGGTGATCGCCGTGCTGCTGGGCCGCGGTCGATGAGCGGCTGGCGTCCCGGCGACCGTCGTCCCGCCACCGACGCGATGATCCGCGTCGACCAGGCGGGCGAATATGGAGCGACCCGCATCTATGCGGGACAACTTGCGGTGCTCGGTGACCGGCACCCCGTGGCGCGCGCCATCCATCACATGGCCAGCCAGGAGGAGCGCCACCGCGCCTTTTTCGACCGGATGATCGTGGAACGCGGTGTCCGTCCGACGATCCTCCAGCCCTTCTGGACGGTCGCAGGCTTCGCTCTGGGCGCGATCACCGCGGCGATCGGACCCGATGCCGCGATGGCATGTACCGCCGCGGTGGAGACCGAGATCGACAAGCATTATGCCGAACAGCGCGCCGAACTCGGCACCGACGACCCGGAACTGTCCGCCGCAATCGCGGATTTCCAGGCGGAGGAGGTCGAACACCGCGACCATGCGCTGGCGGCGGGGGCGGAGAACACGCCGGGCTATCCGGTGCTGAGCGCGGTGATACGGATGGGCTGCAAGGTGGCGATCGCGGCCGCGAAAAGGATTTGACGATGCGTATGACGGCCTTGCTCCTCTCAGCCATCGCGGCGACGGCATCGCCCGCCGCGGCGCAAAAGGCGGCGTTGCCCGGCGTCATCCCGGTAAAGCCCTCGGCGAACCAGGGCGAGGTCGCGAAGCGCGCGCCGGTCAACGGCGTGCTGGTCCTGTACGGCAACGAACGGTGCCCGACCGACACCTCGGGCGACGAGATCGTGGTGTGCGAACGGCGCGGCGCGGCGGAACAGTTCCGCGTGCCGAAGGAATTGCGCAACTTCCAGATCACACCGGAAAATGCCGCCTGGGCGGTGAAGCAGAAGGCCTTGCTGGCGACCGGCGGTCCCGGCACGAACGGCACCGGCAGCTGCTCGGCCAACGGTGTCGGCGGAGCCTCGGGTTGCATGACCAGCCAGTTCGCCGAGGCCCGCGCCGCCAACGCCGAACGCAAGGCGGCGGAGGCGGAGGGCAAGTGAACCCAGCACGGGGTCGCCGCGCGATCCCGCCCGCGCTTTTCCCGCCGTCGCTTTTCCTGATCATCTGGGCGTCGTGCACCTGGTTCGGATCGTGGGAGTTCAATCCCAACAACGCGACCCGCCTGTTCGTCGCGACCGCGCTGGTCGAACGCCATGCCGCGACGATCGACCGGATGGCGCCGATCACGATCGACAAATCGCGGTTCGGCGATCATTTCTATTTGGATAAGGCGCCCGGCATGACGGTCATGGCGGTGCCCGCGGTCGCGATCGCGGATGCGATGACGGGTGACCGGGAGGCGGCGCATCCCGCCGCGATGTACGACGCCGGACTGACCCGCTTCTACCGGATGCGGCTTCGTCTCGCGGTCGCGTTCGGGCCCGCCGTACTGACCGCGCTGGCGGCGGTGCTGCTCTACGATCTCGGCCTTGCGCTGACCGGCAGCGCGACCGCGGCGCTGTTCGGCGCGCTCGGCTATGCGCTCGGGTCGCCGATCTGGGGATGGTCGACGACGGTCTTCGGGCATTCCTCGGTCGCTGCGCTGTACGTCATCGCCGTCTGGGCCGGCTGGCGCGCAAGGGGGCGGTGGTGGATGGGGGCCGTCGCCGGGCTGGCGATCGGCTGGGCGGTCGCGATCGAGCACCAGGCGGTGCTGGCGGGAAGCGCGATCGCGCTGTGGCTCGCATTGCGCTGGTGGCGCGGCGATCGGAGACTGATCGTGGCGGCGGCGATCGGCGGCATCGTGGCATTGCTGCCGGTGGTCGGCTACAATCTGATCGCGTTCGGGACGCCGTTCCGGATCGGCTATTCGGGCGTGGTCGGCTATGAGGGGATGAGCCGGGGTCTGTTCGGGCTCGGGCTACCCGATCCGGTCAATCTTTGGGAGATCACCTTCGGCGTCCACAAGGGCATGGCCTGGGTCGCGCCGGCGTTGCTGATGGCGGTGCCGGGCATGGTGCTGTTGTGGCGGGGCCGGGCGACGCGCGGGCTGGCGATCGCGGCGAGCGCAACCGTCGCGATCGTCCTGCTGGTCAACGCGGCCTATTATTATTGGGATGGCGGCAACGCCACCGGCCCCAGGCATTCGATGCCGCTGATCGGCGTGCTGGCGATCGGGCTAGCGCCGTTCTGGGCGCATCTGAAGACCGCGCAAGCGCGCCGGATCGCCGCCATCGTCCTCGCGCTGTCGATCGCGATGAACGCGGTCATCGCCGCTGCCGAGATCCTGTCGCCGCCGCAATTCCATTTTCCGATCTGGTCCGCGGTGATCCGGGAGCGTTTCCTGCCCGGCGACTTGCGTACGATCCCCAGCGACTGGTGGGGCTGGTCCACCTGGGCCGGCTTCGCGCTGTACGTCGCGGTGGCGGTGCCGGCGCTGCTGCTGCTCGCCCGCGCGGCGGTGCTTGCCGATCGGCGATCAGCGGCATAGCATGTGGTTGTCGGCGTGACTGGCGCATCGTGGAGCACCACGGGGAAGCGCCGACCCGAACGCCGCGCGCTTGGGCATCATTCACCAACGGGAGACCGCCGATGCCCCAGCCTTCACCGATCAGCGTCGCATTCCTTCTCTTTCCGAACGTCACCCAACTCGATCTGACCGGCCCCGCGCAGGTTCTCTCGCGGTTGGGCAATACCAGGATCGACCTCGTCTGGAAGACGCGCGATCCGGTGATGACCGATGCCGGTTTTGCGATCCTGCCGACGGCTACCTTCGCCGATGTCCCCCACCCGGACATTCTGTGCGTGCCTGGCGGTTTCGGGGTCAACGGGGTCATCGCGGACGACGCCGCGATCGATTGGGTGGCCGCGGCGGGTGCCACCGCGACCTGGGTGACGAGCGTCTGTACGGGATCGCTGATATTGGGCGCAGCCGGACTGCTGAACGGGTATCGCGCGGGCTGTCATTGGGCGCAGCGCGACATGCTGCCGCTGTTCGGGGCGTTCCCGGTGGCCGACCGCGTCGTCGTCGATCGCAACCGGATCACCGGCGGCGGGGTGACCGCCGGGATCGATTTCGCGCTGGCGCTGACTGCGATGATCCGCGGCGAGGCGCATGCGAAAGCAGTGCAACTCAGCCTCGAATATGATCCGCAGCCACCCTTCGATAGCGGATCGCCGGACCGCGCCGGTCCTGCCTTGGTGGAGGCGGTCGTTCGGCGGACCGCAACGCTTGCGCCGACGCGCGACGAGGACCTGCGTGCGCTCGCGAAGGCGCGCGGTTACGGCTAAGCGCGCCGCACGCCGCGGACGCGGTGCCATACGAATACCGCCACCAAGAGCACCAGCACGATCGCGATGCCCAGATCGGCGCGGTGGAACGCCGCCTTGATCCGCGGATCGCTGTCCCAGCGCGCGCCGAGCTTCATGCCGATCCATGCGAGGCCGAAGCACCAGGGCCAGGAGCCGATGAACGTATAGGCATGGAACGGCAGCAATCGCATTCGCGCGACGCCGGCGGGGAAGGCGATGAACGAGCGGATCAGCGGCAGCAGGCGGCCGATCAGGACCGCGGGGGCGCCGAAACGATCGAAGAAGCGGTCTGCCGCATCGAGTTCCCCCGGGCCGATCAGCAGATAGCGGCCCCAGCGCTCCGCCGCGGGACGCCCTCCGCGCTTGCCGATCTCGTACGCCACGATCGATCCCAGGTTGCAGCCGATCGCGCCGGCGGTCGCGGCAAGGTACAGGTCGAACCGGCCGGTCGAAACCAGATAGCCGGCAAAGGGCATGATGACCTCGGACGGCAGCGGGATGCACGCGCTTTCTATGGCCATCAGCAGGACGAGGCCGAGATAGCCGCCCGACGAGATGACGCCGATGATGAATGTGGCGAGTGCGGTGAGGATATGTTCGACCA
>CAXTVB010000047.1:6226-13078 GCA_964247555.1 uncultured Sphingomonas sp.
GGCGGGGCAGGGTCAATCGGAACCGTGTGCGCTGGCCGATGGTTGCCTTCGAATGACCGATATGACGCTCAACGCCGGACGCACTATGCCCCGATTGGGGATGGGCGTCTACAAACTCCCCGAGGCGCAGACCGCCGCGGTGGTCCGCAAGGGGATCGATATCGGCTTTCGGCTGGTCGACACCGCCGCCTTCTACCGGAACGAGCGCGGGGTGGGCGAGGGGACGCTGGGCACCGAAGCCTGGATCACGACCAAGCTCGCGCCCGGTCGGCACGATGCCGCGGATGTCGCCGCCGCACTCGACGAGAGTCTCGCGCTGCTGGGGCGGGACAGCGTCGATCTGTATCTGATCCACTGGCCGGTGCCGCGGCAGGGCAAGTTCGTCGAGGCCTGGCGTGCGCTGGTCGAGGCGCGCGAAGCCGGCAAGGCGCTATCGATCGGCGTGTGCAATTTCCTGCCCGAGCATCTGGATGCGATCGTCGCGGCGACGGGGGTGACGCCTGCGGTGAACCAGATCGAACTCCACCCCGCCTTCCAGCAGCGCGACGTGCAGGCTTACGGCCGCGATCACGGCATCGTCACGCAGAGCTGGAGCCCGCTGGGGCGCGGCGACGGGTTGAAGGACGAACGGCTGACCGCGATCGCGGCGGCGCATGGCCGGTCGGCGGCGCAGGTGGTGATCGCCTGGCACTTGGCCAAGGGCCTGGCGGTGATCCCCAAGGCTTCGAGCGACGAGCATCTTACGGATAATTACGCCGCGCTGGACGTGGTGTTGAGCGATGAGGATGTGGCGGCGATCGATGCGATGGACGATGCGGGCGGGCGGTTGGGGCCGGATCCGCTGACGATGTGAAGACTGCCTGGTGGATCACGACCCACCTATCGTCACCCCGGGCTTGACCCGGGGCCCCGCTTCTTCCTGGACACCGAAGAAGCGGGGCCCCGGCTCAAGGCCGGGGTGTCGGTCTACTGGAACCTCTACGCAACCGCCGCGTACGCCGCCCTCAGGTCCTCGACGAACCGCCCATATTCCTCCTCCGCCAGCGCCTTGTCCGGCAACCGCAGCAAATAGCTCGGATGCACGGTGATCCACGCCGCGCCGCCGTTCGCGAGCGTCAGGGCGCGCCCCCGTTCGCGGCCGATCGTCATCACCCGGCCGAACAACGACCGCGCCGCGGTCGCGCCCAGCGCCACCGTCATCTTCGGGCGGATCAGCGCGGTTTCCTGTTCGATCCACCAGCGACAGGCCTCGATCTCGCCGCCGTCGGGCTTGGCGTGGATGCGGCGCTTGCCGCGCGGTTCGAACTTGAAATGCTTGACCGCGTTGGTGACGTAGGTGCGCGACCGGTCGATGCCCGCCTCGGCCAGCGCGCGGTCGAACATCTGGCCGGCGGGGCCGACGAACGGCGTGCCGGCCAGATCCTCCTGGTCGCCCGGCTGTTCGCCGACGAACATCATCGCGGCGTCGACCGGGCCCTGGCCGAACACGGTCTGCGTCGCGGGCTTGTACAGCGGGCACCGGGTGCATCCTGCCGCCTCGTCGCGCAGCGCCGCCCAGGCGATCTCGCTATTGCCGCCGATATTCGCGCGCGCCGTCTCGATCATGCCGCTCTCCCGTGCCTGCGCGCCCGCGATCAGCGCCGGTACGAGCGCGGCCTCGGGCATGTTCTTCCAATATTTGCGTGGCATTTCCTTCAGCATCGCGCCGACCTTGACGCGCGCCGGGTTGAAGATGCTGGCATAATAGGTCTTCCAGACGTCCTCGACGGGATCGCCTTCCGGCGCGTCCGCCTTGCGTGCGCCGGGCCCCTCGGTCAGCGTGGTGCCGTCCCAGTGCAGCGACAGCGCGGGCGTCAGGATCGACCAGCGCATGCTGGCGAAGCGGTTGAGGAAGAAGGCTGCGTTCGCGCGGACGATGTGATGTTCGGGTTCGAACCAGGCGACGAAGCGTGGGTGCCCGTCCTCGTCGACCTCGCGGAAGCGCAGGAAGGCGCGCATCTTGTGGATGTCGCGGCGGACCGCTTTCGCCAGTCCCTCCAGCCGGCGGATCAGCGGGTCGGCGTGATCCTCGACCAGCTTCGGTTCGCGCTGGAGTCGGTCGAGCGCGGTGTAGAGCAGCGCGAAGCGTTCCGGATCGGCCGACAGAACGACGCTCCGGGCGAGGTCGATGAACGCGCGGGGGACCGTCAGGCCGCCGCCGGGCGGCGCGGGCGGGGCGTCGACGGGCGCGGCGAACAGGTCGGCGGGGGTGTCGCCGACCTGCCAGATCACGTCCTCCGGCGACACGCACGCCCCCGCCAACCCCCGCGCGGCGTCGCGCCAACCGTCGAAATCGTCGGGTTCGGGGAGGGTGATGGTCCTCAGAATTTCCTCCCCGGGACGGGGAGGGGGACCGCCGCGCTCTTGCGCGGCGGTGGAGGGGGCGGGCCGCAACCGGTTCGCTCGTGGAGCACCCCCTCCACCATGCTGCGTATGGTCCCCCTCCCCGTCCCGGGGAGGAATGAAGGGTGGCCCACCCTCACCCGAACAATTCCATCTGCTCCGACTTCACCTTGGCCACCCGCCGCAGGTTCGCTTTGTCCGATAGCGCCACGGGTCGCCAATCCTCCGCGATGAGGAACGGCCGCACCTTCGCGACCGACACCGTCAATCGCCCGACATCCGCCAATGTCAGCCGCCGCCAGCGCCGGCTGGTCAGGATCGCATTCACCGCCTTGACCCCCAGCCCGGGCACGCGCAGCAGCATCTCGCGCGGAGCACGATTGACGTCGACGGGAAAGGACGCGCGGAACTTCAGCGCCCAGGCGAGCTTCGGATCGATGTCGAGCGGCAGCATCCCCGTCGAATCGTCCGCCGCCGCCACCACTTCGGCCGGGGTGTATTCGTAGAAGCGCATCAGCCAGTCGGACTGGTACAGCCGGTGTTCGCGCATCAGCGGCGGCCGCTGCAACGGCAGGACCGCGCTGGCATCGGGGATCGGGCTGAACGCCGAATAATAGACGCGGCGCAGGCCGAAGCGATCGTAGAGCGTCGACGCCTTGGTCACGATATCGCCGTCGGTCGCGGCATCCGCGCCGACGATCATCTGCGTCGATTGCCCCGCGGGGGCGAAGCGGGGGGCGGATTTATACTTCGCCTTCGCATCGCGGCCGTCGACGATCGACGTCTTCACTTCCGACATCGCGGTCTCTATCCGCACGCCGTCCTTTTCGGGCGCGAGCCGCTTCAGCCCGCCCGCCGTCGGCAGCTCGACGTTGATCGACAGCCGGTCCGCGAACAGACCGGCGCGGTGGACGAGGTCGGGGTCGGCGTCGGGAATCGTCTTCAGATGGATATAGCCGCGGAACAGGTGATCCTCGCGCAGCGACCGCGCGACCTCGACCATCTGTTCCATCGTATAGTTCGAGGATCCGATGATGCCGGAGGAGAGGAACAGACCCTCGATATAATTGCGCTTGTAGAAGGCGATGGTCAGATCGACGACCTCCTTCGCGGTGAAGCGCGCACGGCGGACGTTCGAGCTTTTGCGGTTGATGCAGTAATGGCAGTCGAAGATGCAGCTGTTCGTCAGCAGGATCTTCAACAGGCTGATGCACCGCCCATCGGGGGCATAGGCGTGGCAAATCCCCATGCCCTCGGTCGAACCGAGCCCCTTGCCGTCCCGCGAATTCCGCTTGGCTGTGCCGGACGAAGCGCAGGAGGCGTCATATTTCGCCGCGTCCGCAAGGATCGCGAGCTTTTGCCGGGTGTCGAGCTGCGCCATCGCGTTCCACATACGTTCTGGCGGCGCGCCATGCAATTGCCGTGGGTTAGCGGCTGTCGCGATCCGGTGCGAGGCGGTGGATGAAGCTTTCCGTCTCCTCGACGAACGACCGCACCGCATGGCCCTGCCGATCGCGCGACGGCTTGAAGCGGAAGCGCTCTTCGATCAGCCGACACGTCGTGGCGTCGGCGTTCCGGTCGCCGCTGCTGGCGGTGACGACGCACGTATCGACATGCCCGTCGGGCTCCACCGCATAGCGGACGCCGACCGACAGCGTCTCGGGACCATCATCGTCGTGGCGGACATCGGTATAACCGAGCCGCCCCTTCGTGCGCCGCGGTTCGGAAAAATCGCCGTCTCCGTCTCCGTCGCCCGCCCGGCCGCTGCCCGTGCCGGTGCCGATCCCGCCGGCGCCCGTGCCGGGACCGGGCACCGGGGCGGCGCCGGTCGACGCCTGCAACCCGACCCCGGCGATCGGCGCGGTGACGATCGGCAGCGGCAGGACCGGCTGGACCAGCGGCTTGGGCGCGACCACCTCGGTCGCCTTCGACCGGAGATTCGCGGGCGAGGCGGCCCCTTCCTTGCGGTGGCTCTTCTGCGGTTCGATGCGCGGCTTCTCGATCGGGGGCGGGGGCGGGGGCGGGGCCAGTCCGAACACGGCAAGGCTGCGGTCGACCGCGACCGGTATGTGCACCGCCAGCCCGAACAGCAGCGCGTACATCAGCAGCGTCTGGACGAGTATCGCCCCGACGGCGGCGGCGATCCGCCCGTTCAACAAGGATCGATCCGCCGTCACCCCCGCCATTTCGGGCCCGCCCGGCGATTTGCAAGGGCGGCTATGCCGCGGCGATCAGCCCCTCTGCGGCCTGGAGGTCGACCGACACCAGCCGGCTGATCCCGCGTTCGATCATCGTGACCCCGAACAGGCGGTGCATCCGGCTCATCGTCACGGCATTGTGCGTGACCACCAGATACCGGGTCGCCGTCTCGCGCGCCATCCGGTCGAGCCGGTCGCAGAAGCGTTCGATATTGGCGTCGTCGAGCGGTGCATCGACCTCGTCCAGCACGCAAATCGGCGCGGGGTTGGTCAGGAACAGTGCGAAGATCAGCGCGACCGCGGTCAGCGCCTGCTCGCCACCCGACAGCAGCGTCAGCGATTGCAGGCGCTTGCCCGGCGGCTGCGCCATGATCTCCAGCCCGGCCTCCAGCGGATCGTCCGAGTCCACCATTTCCAGATGCGCAGCGCCGCCGTCGAACAAGGTGGCGAACAGCACGCGGAAATGCGCGTCCACCGCCTCGAACGCCGCCCGCAATCGCTGGCGCCCCTCGCGGTTGAGCGTGCCGATCGACCCGCGCAGCCGCGCCACCGCCTCGCCCAGTTCGGCGCGCGCCGCCGCGTTGCCGGTGCCCGCGGCCTCCAACGTCGCCAGTTCCTGTTCGGCGACCAGATTGACCGGGCCGATCCGCTCGCGGTCTGCGGTCAGGCGTTCGTGGGTCGACGATTCCTCCTGGGGGCTGCGCACGGCGTCGGGGGCGAACGCCATGCGTTCGGGCAGTACGGGGGCGGGGCATTCGAAGCGTTCGCCCGACAGCCGCCCCATCTCGACCCGGCGCAGTTCCTGATTCTCCAATCGCGCGACCGCGCCGGCACGGGCCTCGCGCGCGGCGGACAGCGCTTCGTTGGCACGGGCATGGACGGCTTCGGCCGCGCGCAAGGCGGCGTCGGCGGTGCGTTCCTCCGCCTGGAGACGATCGGCATCGCCGCGCGCCGCCTGATGCTCGCCGTCCAGCGCCCCGATCTCCGCATCGAGCGCAGCCGGGCGGGGGGCCAGCGCGTCGAGATCGCGGACGATCTCGGCCTCGCGCCTGGCCATGTCGGCGATGCGCTTCGCCGCCTCGCCCGCGCGCGCACGCCAGCTTTTGGTATCGGCATGACCGGCGGACAGGCGCTCGCGGCTGGCGGCGATGCCGGCATCGGCGGCGGCGCGGCGGCTGCGCGCATCGGCGACCGCGATCCGGCAACGATCCGCCGCCTGCTGCAAGCGGGCGACCGCATCGGTACCGGCGCGACCATCGGGCAACGCGGCCGCCGTCGCCTCGGCACGCGCGATCTCCGCCTCGGCCTCGCCGAGGTCCCCCGCGATCCGGGCGGCGCGCGCATCCAGATCGCTACGCTGCCCCACGATCCGTTCCAGCGCGGCGGCGGCGCGGTCCTCGGCACGCTGGGCATCACGCAGGTCCGTATCGGTCCGCTGGATCAGCCAGCGCGCCGCCTCGGCCATCTTGCGCGCCGCGGCGAAGGCGGTCTCCACCGCCGCGCGATCGGCATCGGCGCGCTCGACCGCGGCGAGCATGGCGGGCCGCTCGCGCTCGATCGCCTGCAGCCGGTTGAGCCGTTCCAGCCGTTCCGCCGCCGCCGCGCCGCTGCCCGCCGCGATGAACCCGTCCCAGCGACGGAGCATGCCCGTACGCGTCACCAGCCGCTGCCCGACCGCGAGCGATTGCCCGATATCGGCATCGACGACGAACACCTGGCGCAGCCGCCGGGCCAGCGTCGGCGGCGCGTCGACATGGCCCGCCAGCGGCTCGGTACCGGCGGGGGCGGGCGGATCCCCGGTCGCCGCCGCCGCACCGATCCACGACGCGGGCGCGCTATCCAGATCGTCGCCCAGCGCCGCCGCCAGCGCACGCTCGTAGCCGCGCGCCGCGGTGACGTGGTCGAGCAGCCGGTCGCGCCCGCCCGCCCGTTGCGTCGCGCGGGTCAGCGCCGCCGCCTCGCTGTCCAATGCCGCCAGATCGGCGCGCGCCGCCGCACGCCTGCCCTCCGCGCCGTCGCGACCCGCGGCCACCGCGCGTTCCTCGGCTTCCGCCTTGGCCAGCGTCGCGCGCGCGTCGTTGCCGGACCTTTCCGCGGCCGCCCGCTGCTGGCGTGCCGTATCGAGGTCGCGCGCGATCGCCGTGGCATCGCCGATCGCGGTCTGCGCCGCGACGATCTGTTCGGCGTCGCGGCGGGCACGGTCGACGCGCGCCCGCGCGGCATGGATGGCCGCTGCGGCGACGCGCGCCTCCGCCGCCTCGCGCGCCTGGGT
>CAXTVB010000048.1:0-13040 GCA_964247555.1 uncultured Sphingomonas sp.
GACCTTCGCCGACGGCCAGGTGACCCGCGCCACCGAGGGCGCCGCGACGGGCGTCGCGCAGTGGCCGCCCAAGGGGCTGGTCGTCATCAACCCGTTCCAGTTTCCTTTGCTCAATACGTTGATCCTGCTGTTGAGCGGTACGACGGTGACGTGGGCGCATCATGGGCTGATCCACGGTCAGCGCGGCGGGGAGAAGACGGGGCCCTGGGGCCTGATCGGTGTCGGCAATCGCGACTCGGTCCTGAAGGGCCTGTGGGTGACGATCGTGCTCGGCCTGTTGTTCAGTTCGATCCAGGCCTATGAATATTCGGACGCGCCGTTCCCGTTCAAGGGCCTGAACTACGGCGCATCCTTCTTCATGGCGACGGGCTTCCACGGCTTCCACGTGATGATCGGCACGATCTTCCTGATCGTCTGCCTGATCCGCGCCTATAAGGGCGAATTCACGCCGAAGCAGCATTTCGGCTTCGAGGCCGCGGCCTGGTACTGGCATTTTGTCGACGTCGTGTGGCTGTTCCTCTTCGTCACCGTCTATGTCTGGGGCGGCTGGGGCGCACCGGTCGCGGGGGGTTGAGGACGACCGGGCGGGTGCGCCGGTGAGCGATCCGGCCCCCGCCCCGGCGGCCCTGCCCGCCATCGTCGACGTCGCGCTGAAGGGGCAATGCCCGCGCTGCGGCGCGCCGACCTTGTTTCGCGGCTGGCTGAAATTCGCCGAGCGCTGCACCGCCTGCGGGCTGGATTTTTCCAGGTTCAACGTCGGGGACGGCCCCGCCGCGTTCCTGACGTTGATCCTCGGCACGATCGTCGTCGCCGCCGCCGTCGTGCTGGAGGTGACGGTCCACCCGCCTTGGTGGGTGCATGTCCTGCTGTGGATCCCGATCACCACCGCCGGGGTCGTCGGCGCGCTTCGCATCGCCAAGGGCGCGCTGATAACCATCGAATATCGCAACGCGCGGCGGGACGGACTGGTCGATTGAGGCGGCTGCCCGTCGTGCCGACGATCGTCGTGACCGTGTGCGTGGCGCTGATGATCGCGCTCGGGCTGTGGCAACTGATCGACCGCTTGCCGCAGAAGGAGGCGTTCATCGCCGAACTGCGCGCCAATCCCGCGCGCCCCGTCATCGCCTTTCCGACCAGCCCCGACGATCGGCTGCTCTTCAGACGCGCGACCGCGGATTGCCGTGCGCCGATCGCGATCGAACCGCGCGGTGCGGGGGCGGCAGGGTTCCGCCTGATCGCCAAGTGTCGCGGCGGCGTGACCGTGCAACTGGGCACGACGCGCGATCCCAACGGGCGCGTGGCCTGGCCGGGCGGAGTCGTCGACGGGTATGTCAGCCATGCGCCCGATGGCCGATCGCTGATCGGCACGCTGTTCGATCGCCGCCCGCCGGCGATGATGCTGGTCGCCGCGACCCCGCCGCCGGGGCTTGCGGCGAACGCGCCGCCCGATCCGGAGTCGGTGCCGAACAATCATCTGTCCTACGGGGTGCAGTGGTTCTTCTTCGCTGCGGTGGCGAGCGTGATCTACCTGCTGGCGGTGCGGCGACGGTTCGCGGGGACGGCGTAGACCGCACCGGAGGACAGCCGCTCATCCCCATCCGTCACGCCGGTCTTGAGCCGGGGTCCCGCTTCTTCGGGCGCGGGAAGAAGCGGGACCCCGGGTCGAGCCCCGGGCGACGAAAGGGGCGGCTGTTGCCGAAAGCCAGGACGGCGACGGCCCACCGCCGCTTGTCGCGCCCCCACCGCCCCGCTAAGCCGCGCCCCCATGCGCTATGTCAGTACCCGCGGCACCGCCCCTGTCCTGGGGTTCAGGGAGGCGACGCTCGCCGGGCTCGCCAGCGATGGCGGACTCTACGTCCCCGAGGCCTGGCCGGTGCTCGACCGCGACACGATCGCGGGGCTGGCGGGGCTGTCCTATGCCGAGACCGCGGCGATCGTCATGCAGCCCTTTATCGGCGACGCACTGGAGCCGGGCGAGCTGCGCGCGCTGTGCGACGCCGCTTATGGCCGCTTCAGCCACGCCGCGGTCACGCCGCTGGTGCAGCTGGACCATGACCGGTGGCTGCTGGAGCTGTTCCACGGCCCGACGCTCGCCTTCAAGGATGTCGCGCTGCAACTGCTGGGGTTGCTGTTCGAACGCTTCCTGACCGGCACCGACGATCACCTGACGATCATCGGCGCGACCAGCGGCGATACCGGGTCGGCGGCGATCGACGCGGTGGCGGGGCGCGAGGGCATCGACATCTTCATGCTCCACCCTGCCGGTCGCGTATCGGACGTGCAGCGGCGGCAGATGACGACGGTGCTGTCGCCCAACGTCCACAATATCGCGATCGACGGCGATTTCGACAGTGCACAGGCCATCGTGAAGGCGCTGTTCAACGACCCGGCCTTCTCGGCGCGGTTCCAATTGTCCGCGGTCAATTCGATCAACTGGGCGCGGCTGATGGCGCAGGTGGTCTATTATTTCTACGCCGGCGTGCGCCTGGGCGCGCCCGACCGTGCGGTCGCCTATGCGGTGCCGACGGGGAATTTCGGCGACGTGTTCGCAGGCTATGTCGCGGCGAAGATGGGGCTGCCGGTTGCGAAGCTGATCGTCGCCACCAACGTCAACGACATCGTCGCGCGCGCGCTGGCCAGGGGCGACTATTCGCGCGGGGTCACCGTCCCCACCGCGACGCCGTCGATGGACATCCAGGTCTCGTCCAATTTCGAACGGCTGTTGTTCGATCTCGGCGGCCGCGACGGCGCGGCGACCGCGGCGCAGATGGGGATTTTCGAATCGACCCGTGCGATGCGGCTGACCAACGCACAGCTGGCGGGGGCCGCGACCCTGTTCGCGGCGGAGCGGATCGATGCCGACGACATGACGATGGCGATGCGCTGGGCGTACGACGCCGCGGGGCAGGTCGTCGATCCGCATACCGGGGTCGCGCTGGCGGCGGCACGGCGGATCGCGGCGGACGTGCCCGTCGTGACACTGGCCACCGCGCACCCCGCCAAGTTCCGCGATGCGGTGGAACGCGCGACCGGCCAGCGCCCCGCGCTGCCGACGCGTGTTGGCGACCTGTTCGATCGCGAGGAACGGTTCGCATCGTTACCGGGTACGGTTGCGGCGGTCGGGGGCTATATCGCCGAACGGGCGGTGGCGCGCGCGTGAGCCCGACGCTGCAGACGCTGATCGGCGATCCTTGGGCGGATTACGGGCTGATCGACTCCGGCAACGGCCGCAAGCTCGAACGCTATGGCCGCTTCCGCTTCATCCGCCCCGAGACGCAGGCCTTATGGGCGCCCGCCAAGCCCGACTGGCGCGCGGCGGGCGAATTCATTCCCGGCGCCGACGAGGATGGCGGCGGGCGCTGGCAATATGCCGAGCCCGTCCCCGCGGACGGGTGGACGTTGAAGTGGGACGACGTGACGTTCACCGCGCAGACGACGCCGTTCCGGCACCTCGCCTTCTTTCCCGACATGGCACCCGTCTGGTCGTGGATGCGCGAGCGGCTGGTGGGGATCGAGACGCCGGAATGCCTCAACCTGTTCGGCTATACCGGCGTCGGCACGCTGGCACTGGCGGTGCTGGGCGCAAAGATGGTGCATGTCGACGCGTCGAAGAAGTCGGTCGCCGCGGCGCGCGTCAACGCGACGCTGTCCGGCATGGGGGACGCGCCGGTGCGCTGGCTGGTCGACGATGCGGTGAAGTTCGCCGCGCGCGAGGTGCGGCGCGGGCGGCGCTACGACGGCATCCTGCTCGATCCGCCCAAATATGGCAGGGGACCGGACGGGGAATTGTGGCGGCTGGAGGAGGATCTGCCCCGGCTGATCGCCGATTGTCGCCGGCTGCTGGACGAGAAGTCGCGCTACCTGTTCCTGACCGTCTATGCGGTGCGGATGTCGGCGCTGGCGATCGGCGAACTGGTGGCCCAGGCCTTCGCCGATTTGCCGGGCAAGGTGGAATGCGGCGAACTCGGCGTGCGCGAGGAAGCGCGCGGTCTGGTCCTGCCGACCGCGATCTGGGCGCGGTGGTCCGCCCCTTAATTCCTCCCCGTTTGCGGGGAGGGGGACCGCGCCCGCAGGGCGTGGTGGAGGGGGTTAGCCGCAAGGGTATCGCTCGCCGCACGCCCCCTCCACCATCCTGCGGATGGTCCCCCTCCCCGTGAACGGGGAGGAATTGGACGTCACTCCATACCCGCCCGCATCGCCGCGCCGGCCACGAACGGCGCCCCCGCCAGCAGCACCAGGCTGACCGCCGCCAGCAGCTTCAGCGCGCCCGCGCCGCCGCCCACGATATCGGCGCTCGCCCCCGCCCCGAAGATCAGCAGCGGTACCGCCAGCGGCAGCATGACCAGCCCCGCGACCGCGCTGCCCCCGCGCAGGCCGGCGACCAGCGCGCCCGTCGCGACCGCCAGCGCGGCCAGCCCCGGCGTGCCGATCGCCAGCCCTGCCTCGACCAGCCCGAGCGTCCGCATCGGCAGGTCGAGCAGCCCGACCGCCACGACCGCGGCCAGCATCAGCGGCGGCGCGAAGGCGAGCCAGTGCGCGACGATCTTCGCCGCCGCCACCGCCGCCATGGATATCCCGCGCACCGCGAACTGGTCGAGCACCCCCGCCTCCAGGTCGGGCGCGACCAGCCGCTCCACCGGGATCAGCGCGGCGAGCAGCGCGGCCGCCCAGATCACCCCGCCGCCGACCCGTGCCAGCAATGCCGTGTCGGGCCCGATCGCGAACGGGAACAGGATCGCGACCAGCAGGAAGAACGCGACGACCAAAGTCGCCCCGCCGCCGGCATAGCCACGGCGGACATCGCGCAGGACGATCGCGATCATGCCGCACCTCCCAGCGCCAGCGACATCGCCGCCGGCAGCGCGACCGGCAGATGCGTCGCGACCACCACCGCGCCGCCCTCCGCCCGGTGACGGGCGATCAGCGCCTCCAGTCGGGCGAGAGCGGCCGCGTCGAGGCCATTGGCGGGCTCGTCGAGCAGCCATAGCGGCGCACCGCTCGCCGCCACGCGCGCCATCGCCACCCGCCGCCGCTGCCCGGTGGAAAGCATGCGCACGCGAACGTCGGTGAGCGGCGTCGACGCCAGCGCATCGAGCGCGGCCGCGATCCGGGTCTCGCTCCCATCGAGCCGCGCCCAGAAACCCAGCGCCTCGGCGACGCTCCGCTCCCCGTCCAGCGCCGCGCTTTCCGTCAGCAATGCGGTCCGTCCCGTCCGACCCACCTGTCCCCCGGCGGGCGGCAACAACCCGGCGGCGATGCGGATCAGCGTCGATTTCCCCGCCCCATTCGGTCCGGTCACCAACAGCGCGTCGCCGGGCGACAGGGCGAAGGACATATGCTGGAACAGCGTTTCCCCGCGTCGCACCCCGGCGACGCGATCGAACGCCAGCAGCGCGCTCAAACCGAGTCCTCGAGCGCGTGCATGTCGTCGTCGGACAGTCCGAAATGATGCCCGATCTCGTGGATGGTCACATGCGCGACCAGATCGTCCAGTCGCACCCCCGTCTCGACCCATTCGTCGAGGATCGCGCGACGGTAGAGATGGATGCGGTCGGGCATCGCGCCGGTATCCATCGACGATTTCTCGCCCACCGGCCGGCCATGATACAGTCCGGTGAGGTCGAGCGGGTGTTCGATGCCGAGCACGGCAAGCGTCTCCTCGTCGGCGAACTCCTCGACCACGAGCACAACATCGCCCAGATGCTTGGCGAACGCCGCGGGCAGGCGCGCGATCGTGGCGCGCGCGATGCCCTCGATCGCGTCCGCCGATGGTGCCTCGCCGATCGCCCCTTGCCCGTTCATGCGCTCCGCCATAGGCCGGACGCCACCACACCGGCAAGGAAGCACGCGCCATGACGACACCGGCCCTGGAACCGCTGAGCGACGCCGAACGGGCGGATGCGCTCGATGGCCTGCCCGAATGGGATTATGACGAGGCGCGCGACGCGATCACGCGGTCGATCGTGTTTGCCGATTTCGTCGCGGCGTTCGGCTTCATGACGCAAGTCGCGCTGATCGCGGAGAAGGCGGACCATCATCCCGAATGGACCAACGTCTACAACCGGGTCGCGGTGCTGCTGACGACGCATGATGCGGGCGGGCTGTCGGGGCGCGATATCGAGATGGCGGAGGCGATCGACGCGATCTTGGGGGAGGATTGAAGGCGCGATGGAGATCGTCTCTAGTCCGCCCGACCAGCAACGATCGTCACCCCGGGCTTGTCCCGGGGTCCATCGTGCCGCGAAACCAGAGGCGTGAGTATGCGCTGCACGATGGATGCCGGGACAAGCCCGGCATGACGAAGTGGGGGTTCCGGTCGTGACGCTTTCACACCGACCGTAACGGTGAGCCCGCTCAAGCCGCCTTGCGCAGTTCCAGCCGGCCCCAGATCTCGACCAGCGCGTCGGTCAGTTCGCTCATCATCGCGGGCGTATGTGCGGGACCCGGCGTGAAGCGCAGCCGCTCGGTGCCGCGCGGCACGGTCGGGTAATTGATCGGCTGCACGTACACGCCGTATTCGGCGAGCAGGATGTCGCTGATCTTCTTCGCCTTGACCGGATCGCCGACCATCACCGGCACGATATGCGTGCTCCCCAGCATCACCGGCAGGCCGGCGTCGGACAGCATCGTCTTCAGCATCGCCGCCGACGCCTGCTGCCCCTCGCGCTCGACGCTCGACTGCTTCAGGTGGCGCACGCTCGCCAGCACGCCCGCGACCAGCACGGGCGACAGCGACGTCGTGAAGATGAACCCAGGCGCGTAGGAGCGGATGACGTCGATGATCGTCCGGCTGGCGGCGATATAGCCACCCATCACGCCGAACGCCTTGCCCAGCGTCCCCTCGATGATCGTCAGCCGCGCGGCCAGATCGTCGCGTTCCGAAATGCCGCCGCCGCGCGCGCCGTACATGCCGACCGCATGGACCTCGTCGAGATAGGTCAGCGCATTGTACCGGTCGGCGAGATCGCAGATCGCGGCGATCGGGGCGACGTCGCCCTCCATCGAATACACGCTCTCGAACGCGATCAGCTTCGGCGCGGCGGGGTCCGCCTCGGCCAGCAGCGACTCGAGATGCGCCAGGTCGTTGTGGTGGAACACCCGCTTCTCGCAGCCGGAATGGCGGATGCCCGCGATCATCGACGCGTGGTTCAGCTGGTCGGAAAAGATGATGCACCCCGGCAGGATCTTCGCGATCGTCGCCAGCGTCGCCTCGTTCGAGACATAGCCGCTGGTGAACAGCAGCGCCGCCTCCTTGTCGTGCAGGTCGGCGAGTTCGGCCTCCAGGTCGACATGATAATGCGTGTTGCCGCCGATGTTGCGCGTGCCGCCCGAGCCCGCGCCGACATCGTGGAGCGCCTCCTCCATCGCCGCGATCACCTTGGGATGCTGGCCCATCGCGAGATAGTCGTTCGAGCACCAGACCGTGATCGGCTTCGGCCCGTTATGCCCGGCGAAGCAGCGCGCGTTCGGGAACGCGCCCTTGTTGCGCAGGATGTCGATGAAGACGCGGTAGCGCCCCTCGGCATGCAGCCGGTCGATCGCCTGGGTGAAGACGCGGGAATAGTCCACGCGCACGTCCGTGGATGGGTGCAGGGGCGTGCCGTCGCTCATGGATTTGCGCTTACCCGGCGACCCGCTACTTTTCCAGTGTATTTCGATACTCACAGCGGCTCGATCCGCGCGAACCCGCGTGCGGCGAACGCCGGTGCCAGCGCCGCCGCGTCCGGCCCGAGCCGGGTGAAGACCGCGACCCCGGGCCCCGCCCCGGACCAGTCCTGCCCGGCGGTCAGCACCGCGATCCGCCGCGCGATCCCCGCCGATCCGTCGACGAAGCGGACGCCTGCGGGCGCGGCTGAGGCAAGCGCCGCCTCGACCAGGGGAAAATGCGTGCAGGCGTTGACGACGACGTCGATCCGCTCGCCCCCCGCTTGCCCGAACAATCCTGCCAGCACCGCGGCATAAGCGGCAGGATCGGACGCATGGCCGTGCAGCGCCGCCTCGGCCATCTCGACCAGCGCCGCCGACCCATGGCGCAGCACCGTACAGTCCGCCGCGAATCGTGCCGCCAGATCGTCGACATAGGCCTGGCGCACCGTCGCATCGGTCCCCAATACGCCGATGACTCGCGTAGCCGACAGCGCGGCGGCGGGCTTGATCGCGGGCACCGTACCGACGACGGGCAGGTCCAACGCGGCCCGCACCGCGGGCAACGCGATCGTCGAGGCGGTGTTGCACGCGATGACGACGAGCCGCGGGCGATAGCGCTCGACCAGCCGCCCGAGCAGCGCCGGCACCCGCGCCGCGATCTCCGCTTCGCTGCGCGTACCGTAAGGAAACCCCGCCGAATCGGCCGCATAGACGAACCGCGCGTCCGGCAGCAGCGCGCGCGTCGGCGCGACGACCGACAGCCCGCCGACGCCGGAATCGAAGAAGAGGATCGGTCGGTCGTCGGTCGCCATCGCCCCCCGCATAGCCCGATCGGCCGGCGCGGCAACATTGATCAAGGTTGTTGGGTTTGAGCAACATCCCGGTTACAGAAGGGGAACAGGGGGACAGCGTGCATACCGAGATCCTGTGGACCGCACCCGCACTGGCGCTCGCGCTCGGCTATCTGCTGGGCGCGATCCCGTTCGGGGTGATCCTGACGCGGCTGGCGGGCGCGGGCGACCTGCGCACGATCGGTTCGGGCAATATCGGCGCGACCAACGTGCTGCGCACCGGCCGCAAGGGGCTGGCGGCGGCGACGTTGCTGCTCGACGTGGCGAAGGGGCTGGTCGCGGTGCTGCTGGTCGCGCGGCTGTTTCCCGGCGACGAGATGCTGGGCGCGGCAGGAGTGTTCCTGGGGCATTGCTACCCGGTCTGGTTGCGGTTTCGCGGCGGCAAGGGGGTCGCGACGCTGATGGGGATCGTGCTCGCGCTCTACTGGCCGATCGGACTGGTCTATGCGCTGCTGTGGCTCGGGCTGCTCGCCACGGTCCGGATATCGTCGCTGGCGGGCATACTGGCCGCGGCGAGCACGCCGGTCAGCGCCGCGCTGCTCGGCCGATTCGATCTCGTGCTGCTGCTCCTCGCGCTGGCGCTGATCGTGCTGTGGAAACACGGTGCCAACGTGGAACGCCTGCTGGCGGGCACCGAACCCCGGGTCGGGCGCACGCGTGACTGACACCGCGGTCGCGCGGCTTCGCCTCATCCGGACGACGGGCGTCGGACCGGTCACCTACCGCCAGTTGCTCCAGCGCTTCGGCAGCGCGGCGGCGGCGATCGATGCGCTGCCGATGCTGGCGGCACGCGGCGGCGGACGCGCGCCGGTCGTGCCCGACGAACGGACGATCGCGCGCGAGATGGCGGCGACGGAGCGTGCGGGCGCGCGCTATCTGTTCCTCGACGATGCGGAGTATCCCGCATTGCTCGCCGAGATCGAAAGCGCGCCGCCCGCGCTGATCGTGCGCGGCGAAATGGCGCTGGCGAACGCGCGGCCGTGCATCGCGCTGGTCGGCGCGCGCAACGCCTCCGCCGCGGCATGCCGCTTCGCGCGCGAGATCGCGCACGACCTCTTCGCGGGCGGCGTGTCGATCGCCTCGGGCTTGGCGCGCGGGATCGACACCGCGGCGCACCACGGATCGGTCGGCACGCCCGAGCGCCCCGGCGCGACGATCGGCGTGATCGCCAGCGGGATCGACATCGCGTATCCGCCCGACAATGCCGA
The DNA here is from genome assembly GCA_964247555.1 of uncultured Sphingomonas sp. Lineage (GTDB taxonomy): Bacteria > Pseudomonadota > Alphaproteobacteria > Sphingomonadales > Sphingomonadaceae > Sphingomonas. Next base: position 9,707 of record CAXTVB010000048.1, read on the forward strand.
CCTGCAGGACATGGTTGGCGCGCGCGGCCTGCTGGTCGCGGAACAGCCGCCGGGGACCGAGCCGCGGGCACGGCATTTCCCCTACCGCAACCGGATCATCGCCGGTCTGTCGCTGGGAACCGTCGTCGTCGAGGCGGTGCAGAAGTCCGGTTCGCTCATCACCGCGCGGCTGGCGGGGGAGATGGGACGCGAGGTGATGGCGGTGCCCGGCAGCCCGCTCGACCCGCGCGCGCAGGGCGGCAACATGCTGATCCGCGAGGGCGCGACCCTGGTACAGTCGGCCGCCGATATCCTAGAGCAGGTCCGCCCGATCGACATGCGCGCGGTACGCTCGCCCGGCGACCGCTTCGCCGGCGCCCCGCCCGAGGACGCGAGCGACCGCGATCGGACGGCGATCGCCGACTTGCTGGGCCCGGTCCCGGTCGCGATCGACGAGTTGATCCGCCAGTCGCGGCGGACGCCGGCGATCGTGCAGACCGTCTTGCTCGAACTCGAACTGGCAGGGCGCATCGAACGCCACGCCGGCGGACGCGTCAGCCTTTCGTGACCTTGCTCGGCCAATGGCGGACGATGCGGCTGACGAGCGGACTGCCGATCGCCAGCGCGGCGAAGGCGAGCAGCGGGTGGATCATCCCCGCGACGAACGAGGCCGCGCCGATCACCACCGCGATCCAGGCCGTCCGCTGCCGCAGAGCGAACGCCGCCTCGTCGACGTCCGTCCGCAGCAACCGGTGCCCCGCCAGTGCGGTCCGCGTCAGCACGACGTTCGCGCACCCCAGCACCACCAGCCACACCGCATAGAAGCCCACGCCGACGCGCAGGCTGGCATATTCGCTGAGAATCGCTGTCGGGAACGGCGTGAACGCGACCGCGAGCAGGAAGAACAGGTTTGCCCATACGAGGCGCATGTTCGACCGGTCGAGCATCCCGAACAGCTGGTGGTGGCTGACCCAGAACCGGCCGATCACCAGGAAGCTGGCGACGAAGCCGATATAATGCGTCAGCAGGTCGATCAACGCCTGCCCCAACACCGCGTCGGTCGCCGCTGGGATCGGCGGCAGCTTCAGGTCGATGACCAGCAGCGTCATCGCGATCGCGAAGACGGCATCGGAAAAGAAGGTCAGCCGCTCGAGCAGCGTCCGCTCGTGCGTGTCGTGGCTTTCTTCGGCGCTGGACGTCATGTCGCGGTCGCCTCCGTCTTCCCGCGCGCGCGTCACGACGTTGCACCGATGGCGCCGGTCCGCGCCGCGCCGCAACGCGGCTCGCGCGTCGTCGCTGCGCAGAGTGCCGCGCCGGAAACGACCGATGCGGCCCAGCGCGCGTCCGCTGCGGTGAATGTCCGCCGCGCCGCGGCCTGCACCATGTGAAGCTGGTCGTCGCCCATGACGGTCCGCCCGATGACCGTTTCGGGCAGGCCGGTCTGCGGATTGCGCGGACAATCGATCCGAACGCTAACGCCGGGATGATCGCCCAGCGGTGCAGGCGTGACCGCGCCGATGACGGCGCCCGGGCAGGTCCGGCTGAATCCGGTCGACCAACGGTCCAGGAATCGTTCGGGGGTCAGGCCGGGGCGATACCCGAGCTGCTGCACGGTAATGATCCGCGTCCAGCGCGCGATGGCCTCTCCCTGGGGAATATATTCCCGCATCTGCCCGTTCGGGTTACTCGATCCGAGTACGAAACCGGGCATGATCGGCAGCAGGAGGAATTCGCCACCGATGGCCGCGGTCGCAGCGGCGGACACGAGACCAAGCCCTGCCAGGGCAGCTGCGATCTTCATCTTGGCTCCTCTTGCCTCGGGCTCGACGCCGCCGGAGCCAATTCGAACTCCCGTGCGTAACCGTGAGGATGTTTAGCCGCACCATGCGGCTTGTCACGCGCTATGAACAATCGGGTCGGGGCGAACCTCATATTCCGCGCTGTCCTACAGACCACCCGCTATGGCATGCCCGTATGATGCGAGCCCATGTCGGTCACCCGTCGGCCACCAACGGCGTGAGCGCTCCTTTGCGCGCCGGCTCGTCCGTTCGAACATACCGATGTTCTGCTGCGAACGCAGGAGCCCAGGGTCACGAGCCACACCGCTCGTGGCTCCTGGGCCCCCGCGTTCGCGGGGAAACATCCGGGGCGGGGTCGAACGGCGTAAGCCCTTCATTTTACACGAAGTGGAAAAGCGCATGGCACACCTCCACTTCCTCCACTTCCTCCACTTCCGATCGAGGCTCGCCCCGCTCGGTGAGCCTTCCGCCCCGGCGAAGGCCGGGGTCCAGGTACGGAACGACGAAGCGCGCGGTGCACGCCGTCACCTCCGCCTCCGCTACGGGACCCCGGCCCTCGCCGGGTCGGCGAACCGTATTTCCCGACGGGGTATCATTGCCCCTCGCCCTTTTCGAATATGGCAGGTGCGATTCCGATGGGGACGTGGCGTCCACTTCGTCCACTTCCGAGCCTTGGGTATGGCAACATAGCGCCACAGCAACCGCCGACCCGCCCGGCTTGCCGCCCCGAAAACCCCACCCCACCCTCGCGCGTACACGTAAGGACGCTTCGAACCCCCATGCAGCTTGTCATCGTCGAATCGCCCGCCAAGGCGAAAACCATCGAGAAATATCTGGGCAGCGACTACCGCGTGCTCGCCTCCTACGGCCACGTCCGCGACCTGCCCGCGAAGGACGGATCGGTGAAACCCGATGACGGCTTCGCGATGGATTGGGAGAATTATGCGGACAAATCGAAGCAGTTGAAGGCGATCACCGACCTGGCGAAGACGGCCGACCGCCTGATCCTGGCGACCGATCCGGACCGCGAGGGCGAGGCGATCAGCTGGCACGTGCAGGAGGTGCTGCGGCTCAGGAAGGCGCTGCCCAAGGAGGTCGAGCGGGTCACCTTCAACGCCATCACCAAGGCGACGGTGACCGAGGCGATGAAGCATCCGCGCGAGTTGGATACCGACCTGATCGACGCGTACCGCGCCCGCCGAGCGCTCGACTATCTCGTCGGCTTCACGCTGTCGCCGGTGCTGTGGCGCAAGCTGCCCGGCGCCAAGTCCGCCGGCCGCGTCCAGTCGGTAGCGCTGCGCCTCGTCGTTCAGCGCGAGCGCGAGATCGAGGAGTTCCGCAGCACAGAATATTGGTCGGTGATCGCCAACCTGGAGCAGGACGGCACGCCCTTCACCGCGCGGCTGGTCCAGTGGGACGGCAAGAAGCTCGACCGGCTGTCGATCGGGGCCGAGGGCGATGCGATGGCCGCGAAGAGGGCGGTCGAGGACGGGCGCTTCTCCGTCCAGAGCGTCGAAACGAAGCCCGCGATGCGCAACCCGCCGCCGCCCTTCACC